>SLJX01000147.1 GCA_007134885.1 Halanaerobiaceae bacterium | reverse complement strand
CTCTACCATGTTCTACAGGGGTTGATTTCTCCGCTGGATGATGTCGGTCCTGAAGATCTAACTCTCGATAATTTTCGCGAAAGAGTTAGAGAACTTCAGGTCAGGGAGGTAATTATTGCCACCGACCCCAGTACGGAGGGAGATGCAACCGCTCTTTATCTTAAAAAAATACTGCAGAAAATGGATGTTAAAATTACCAGGCTGGCGCAGGGGCTGCCTGCCGGCGGTGATCTGGAATATGCCGATGAGGTTACCCTGTCCAGGGCCCTTTCCGGCCGCAGTGAAATTGAATATGACTGAAACCGCCCGGGCCTCAATTCAGAACAACAGGCCGGGCGTTTTCTATATTCCTACCTTTCCCACTGCTGTAATCGATAAAGCCCAATTATTTATAGTCCCTTATAATTCAGTCTGCTGCCGGGCCTGCTGCTTGACAGAGAGAGAAAACTCTGTTAAGCTGATTAAAATATTTCTGTAGAATTCTGGTTTGTCATTTTTTAAATTTTAAATATTTTTACAAAACCCTTAATAAACTGAGGAGGCCAGTAAAACATGCGAAATCCAGCTGAAAGGATAGCCGGTGAAGCTTTAACCTTTGATGATGTGCTCTTAAAGCCGGCCTATTCCCGGGTTAAGCCCCGGGATGTTTCGATTGAGACCCGTTTGACAGACAGCATCATTCTCAAGACACCGATTCTGAGTGCTGCCATGGACACCGTTACGGAATCTGACCTGGCTATAGCCATGGCCCGGGAAGGAGGATTGGGGGTGCTGCATAAAAACATGACTGCCGAAGAGCAGGCCCATGAAGTTGACCGGGTTAAGCGGTCTGAAAGTGGAGTTATTATTGATCCCTTCTATCTTTCTCCTGATGATATGATATTTGAAGCTGAAAAACTGATGTCCCGCTACCGCATTTCTGGAGTTCCCATTGTTAATGAGGAAAAAAAGCTGGTAGGGATTTTAACCAACCGGGATCTGCGTTTTATTGAAGATTATGACCGACCAATCAGTGAAGTTATGACAGATGAAAATCTGGTGACAGCTCCGGTGGGAACCACCTTAAATCAGGCCAAGAAGGTGCTGCAGAAGCATAAGATTGAGAAATTGCCTCTGGTTGATGAAGACAACATACTTCAGGGATTAATTACCATCAAGGACATTGAAAAGGTGAAAAAACATCCCAATGCCAGCAAGGATGATCAGGGCAGGTTGCTGGTTGCTGCTGCCGTAGGAGTCGGCAGCGACGGGCAGGAGAGAGCAGCCCGGCTGGCGGAGGCTGGAGTGGACCTGCTGGTTATTGATACCGCTCATGGCCATTCTCAGGGAGTGCTGGACATGGTTAAATACGCAAAACAGGAATATCCCGGAATTTCAGTTATAGCGGGGAATGTTGCCACTGCTGAGGGGGCTGCGGCTCTTTTTGAGGCCGGAGCCGAGGTAGTCAAGGTTGGAGTGGGACCGGGTTCAATCTGCACTACCAGGGTGATAGCCGGGATTGGCATGCCTCAGATAACAGCCGTTATGGAAGCAGCCCGGGTGGCAGATAAATATAATGGCAGGGTAATTGCCGATGGCGGCATCAAATATTCCGGGGATATTGTTAAGGCTCTGGCAGCCGGCGCTGATGCTGTTATGATAGGCAGTCTGCTGGCCGGAACCGCGGAAAGCCCTGGAGAGAAGGAAATTTACAAGGGACGAAGTTATAAGGTCTACCGGGGAATGGGTTCCATTTCTGCCATGGAAAAGGGCAGCAAGGACCGCTACGCTCAGGAAGATGTGGAAGATGAGGAAAAACTGGTTCCAGAAGGAGTTGAAGGCCGGGTTCCCTATAAAGGCCCCCTGAGCGATACCATTTATCAGCTGGCAGGAGGTTTAAGGTCGGGAATGGGCTATTGTGGTACTTCAACAATAACCGAACTGCAGACAGAAACAACTTTTATCCGCATTTCATCGGCGGGCCTCAGGGAAAGTCATCCTCATGATGTCAATATTACCCGGGAGGCACCTAATTACAGCATCGATAATTAATAAAACCAGAATGTATTTTATTTAACATCATTTAAATTGATTTTTTATTATAATTAGTAATTGTAGGTTTTAGTTAAGGCTGGCTTTTGTTAACGGGGCAGAAATTAAGTATCTGTCTCTAAAATAGTTTTGGGTGAATATATCCCGATTTAATTTACTTTCTGTCTGGGGGAATCTGGAATGGAGAAAAAAGAAAGGAAACAAGAAGTTAAAGATGATGATAATAACGGGAAAAATATTGAGAACCTTGTAATTATTGGAGGTGGGCCGGCAGGGCTGACAGCTGCTATCTATGCCGGTAGAGCTGGACTTAATCCGGTGGTTATCCACGGCCCGCAGCCTGGAGGTCAGATTATTAACACCAATGATCTGGAAAATTTCCCGGGGTTCCCGGAGGGTATTTCGGGGGGAGACTTCGGCAGCCGTCTGCTGGAGCAGGCCGAAAAATTTCAGGTCAAAATGGATTTTGATATTGTCGAGGAAGTTAATTTTCAAGAACAGCCCTATACCATTAAAACCTCTTTAGACACCTATCGAGCTGAAGCGGTAATTATTGCTGCCGGAGCTCAGCCCCGTCCTCTGGGCCTTAAGGGTGAGAAAGAATTGACAGGTGAGGGGGTTTCCTACTGCGCAACCTGTGATGGTGCCCTGTACCGGGATAAGAATGTTGCCGTGGTAGGGGGCGGCAATGTTGCTCTGGAAGAAGCTGATTTCTTAACCCGGTTTGCCCGGAAAGTTTATTTAGTTCACCGGCGGGAGGAATTTAGAGCCGATGAACTGGTTAGACAGAAAATAGAATCCAATCCCGGAGTGGAATGTCTCTGCCATAACCAGGTGGTTGAACTGATCAGCACCAACGGAAAATTATCAGGTCTGAAAATTGAAGAGACCAGAACCGGAGAAGTAACAGAGTTGAATGATATTTCTGCCCTCTTTGTGGCAGTTGGTTATGAGCCCAATACCAGTATTTTTCAGGGACAGCTGGAACTCGATAAAGCCGGTTATATCAAAACCGGTAATTTTCAACGAACCAGTGTTGAGGGAGTTTTTGCTGCAGGTGATGTTCAGGACAGCCGCTATCAGCAGGTTATCACTGCAGCAGCCAGCGGGGCCCGGTCAGCCATGGAGGCTGATAGGTATCTCCAGCAAAAGAGAGTCAACGGCCGGAAAATAGAAGAGGTTCAGCCCATTAAATAAATTTAAATAACTAGAGAATATCAGGCAGCAGTAGCGGTTTTGGCCGGCTAATCTGCTGTCTTTTTTGTTGTTTTTTTGTTTTGCATAAAACCCCCTTTTGTGATAAGATATCCTAAACAAGTACTGTTAAATTACAGGAGCAGGAGCTAGCTTAAGCATAACAATTACCGGTCGAGTAGAGGGTAATTTTGAGTAATTTCAGGAGGTTATCGGACTGATGGCAGGTTTTTTTATTACTTTGGAGGGGATAGAGGGCTCCGGAAAAACTTCTCAGGCCAGAGCTCTGCAGCAGTTTTTACAGAAGTCTGGCTATCCCACATTTTTAACCAGAGAACCCGGGGATACTGAAATAGGCCGATTTATCAGGGAGCTGCTGTTAAATCCTGATTATACTGAAATGGAACCCCGGACCGAGATTCTTCTTTATGCTGCCGACCGGGCTCAGCATGTCAGTGAACTGGTGAGACCAGCTCTGTCTGAAGGCAAAATTGTGATTTCCGACCGTTATTATGATTCCAATCTGGCTTACCAGGGTTATGGCCGGGGATTGGATCTGGAAACTGTCAAAAAAATAAACTTCTGGGCGGTAGAAGAACTCCATCCTGATCTCACCATTTTGCTGGATCTTCCAGTCCAGCAGGGCCTGAAAAGAGCCAGGAATCTGGCACTGGATAATCTGGGTGACAGGCTGGAGCGGGAGGAAATAAATTTTCATCAGAGAGTCCGGCAGGGATATTTAAAACTGGCTGAAATCTGGCCGGAGAGAATAATAACTGTCGATGCAGCAGCCAGCAGGCCAGAGGTACAGAGAATTTTACGGGAAATAGTAAAGGAGAGATTAGCATGAACCAGGAGGTAGCTGTTGCCAAACTGGTTGTTGCAGTTGTGCATGATAATGATGCTCAGACTTTAAGGAAAGCACTAAATAAATCTCATTTTCAAACCACCCGGCTCAGCAGCACTGGGGGTTTTCTCCGGGAGGGCAATACCACCTTTTTAATTGGGACCAGAGAAGAATATCTGGAGGAACTGCTGGAAATCATTAAAGACAACTGCAAAAGCCGTACCAGGACAGTCACCTCCATGTCTCCGATTGCCAGTTCTCTGGAAAGCTATTATTCCTTTCCCATGGAAGTTGAAATCGGTGGAGCCACAGTCTTTGTGCTGGATGTAGAACAGTTTCATAAACTTTAAAACACTCTTAAAAACACTTTTAGAGGTGTTAACCGAATGAAGGTAAGCGGAATCTCAGGACAAAAGGAGGCTCGTGAGATAATACAGGGTCAGCTGGAGAAGGAAAGAGTCAGCCATGCCTACCTTTTTCTGGGCAGAGAGGGCCTGGGAAAGAAAGCTCTGGCAGTTGAACTGGCTCGGTCGGTACTCTGCAGCTGCGGGGGAGAGGAAAACTGCAGCTGTACCTGCTGCAAAAAAATTGACCATGACAACCATCCGGACCTAAGAATTTTCAAGCGCACTGAGAATAGAAGAGAATTGGGGATTGACATTATCAGAGAAATGCAGCGTCGGCTGGCTTTCAGGCCCTACGAAGGACAGAGGCGTTTTTTTATTATTGCCGAGGCAGACAGGATGACCAGACAGGCTGCCAATTCCCTGTTGAAGACCCTGGAATCCCCTCCGGATTACGCCACTTTGATACTGCTGGCTGAAGAAGAGGAACTTCTACTGCCGACTATTCTTTCTCGCTGCCAGCAGATCCGGCTGAAACCAATTCCCAAAAGCAGGATAGCAGAGGAACTTAAATCTCTGGACTTAACAGAGGAAAAAGCTTCTCTGATAGCCGGCCTGAGCGGAGGAAGTCCCGGCAGGGCCCGGAAACTGGCTGAAGATGAAAGTTTGCTGGAGAGAAGAAAGGAAATTCTTAATTTTTTAAGCAGACCTGAAGAATTTAATTATTTTAATATATTTCAAAGATCAAAAAAATGGCTGGACTGGTTTAAAGAGGATTTTCCCCTGGCTGATTTGCTAATGGACTGGCAGAGGGATATAATGATTGTGGAGCAGGCGGGGAAAGAGAACCTCAGCAATTTTGACTATTATAGTGAAATAAAAGCAGTTCGGCAGAGATTATCAGCAGGCCAGGCTGTCCAAGCTTTAGAACTGGCAGCTGGAGCGGTACAGGATCTGGAAAATAACGTCAGGTCAGATCTGGTACTACAGGTGCTTATGATAAAACTTAAAACATTATATTCCGGATAAACCGGTTAGCCTTTAAAGGGCATAAATTTGCAGTAATTTAAGAGGTGGATTATATTGAAGACTGTTGTGGGTGTGATATTTCGACCTGCTGGCAAGGTATATTATTTTGATCCAGGAGAGATGGAGCTGGAAAAACAGGATTATGTAATTGTTGAAACTTCAAGGGGTGTGGAATACGGGATGGTTATCATGCCGCCCAGCCAGGTTGAGGAGGATGAGATTGTTGAACCTCTCAAGCCTGTGCTGCAGGAAGCAACCCTCAAGGATAAAGAAAAATATGAAGAAAACAAAAGGCTGGAAAGGGAAGCATTTGCCATCTGTCTTGATAAAATTGAGGCCCACGGACTTCCTATGAAGCTGGTTGATGTAGAGTATACCTTTGATCATAACAAGATTATTTTTTATTTTACCGCCGATGGCAGAGTTGATTTTCGGGAACTGGTCAAGGATCTAGCCCGGGTTTTTAAAACCAGAATTGAACTGAGACAAATCGGAGTCAGAGATGAAGCCAAAATGATTGGCGGCCTTGGTCCCTGCGGTATGCCTACCTGCTGTACCCGTTTTCTCAGGGAGTTTAAGCCGATTTCCATCAAGATGGCCAAGAAACAGGAACTTTCTTTGAATCCGGCCAAAATCTCCGGTCTCTGCGGACGGCTGATGTGCTGCCTGCGCTATGAGGCTGACTGCTATAAAAAAATGAAGAAAGAGATGCCGGATTATGGTGAAGAGGTGGAGCTGGCTATCGGCTCAGGAGAGGTTGTGGACCGCAATCTAATCAAGAAAACAGTTAAAGTTTCGATTAACGAAAAGGAAACCGTGGAGGTTGATCTTGATCATATAGAGGGATACCAGAAGAGAAAACATGAAAAAAAACAGAATAATAGCAGGAAAAAGAATAATGAAAGTTAGGGGGGCAGAGCCGTGGATGAAGAAATTTTAAGTACCCTGGCTTATTTTCAGGAGGAGATTGAAGAGCTCTCCCAGCGCTTTCAGGAACTTAAGGATATAACCTATGAGCTGTACCGGGAGAGGGAAAGACTGAAACAGGAGAATGAAGACCTGAAAAGGCTTATATTTCAGGACCGGGAAGACGAGAGCCCTGAGAGTGAAAAAAATTATAAGGCCACCTATAATCTGGCAAAACTATATCAGGAAGAATACCATATCTGCCATTTAAATTTTGGTGATAAACGAGAGGGAGACTGTCTTTTCTGCCTTCAGCTTCTGGAAAACCAAATGGATGATGAGAATAAATATGTTGCAGATAATTTTGAACAGCAGGGGCTGGAGATTTCATGATTGCCGGCCGTCTTTATATCTGCCCCACACCGATTGGTAATCTGGAGGATATCACCCTGAGAGTACTGAAAATTTTGCGGGAGGCAGATCTGATAGCCTGTGAGGATACCCGCCGTACCGGCAAACTGCTGCAGCACTTTGAGATTGATACTCCCTTAATAAGTTATCACGAGCATAATGAGGTTAAGCGCACTGATGAGCTGCTTGATAAGCTGGGTCAGGGCAGGGACATTGCCCTGGTTAGTGATGCCGGGACTCCCGGTATTTCAGATCCGGGAGAATTGGTAATTCAGGCTGCTCTGAAGGCCGGCGCTGAAGTTATACCTCTGCCGGGCGCCTCAGCCCTGATATCAGCTCTGGTAGTTTCCGGTCTATCCACCGAAAGATTTGCTTTTGAAGGTTTTCTGCCTCGCAGCGGCCAGGAACGGGAGGAGCGGCTGGCTGAGATAACTGTAGAAACAAGGACAGTGGTAATTTATGAGTCCCCCTACCGGATTCAGGATACCCTGGAGGATCTGGCTTCCCGGATGCCGGAGCGCCGGCTGGCTATAATCAGGGAAATCAGCAAAATCCATGAGGAAAAAATTTACGGCCAGGCCGGGGAACTGGCAGAAAAAATGCAGGAAAGAGAACTTCAGGGAGAAATAGTTCTGATCATTGCCGGTCGGGATAAGGATGAGGACCAAATTGATTTTACCGAGATAGCTGTGCTGGATCATCTTAAACTGTTAATGGACAGAGGATATACCAAAAAGCAGGCTATCAAGGAAGTAGCCCGGGTAAGAGAACTTCCCAAAAGTGAAGTTTATAAAGAGGCTATTGTAATTGATGCCCGGGTTAACCAGGACGGGTAAAGAGGCAGATCAGGATTGCAATATTTCCTAACAGGAATTAATGAAACCGTAAAGGAATTAAAGAAACCGCGCAGAAGGAGAGAGATGAATATGAGTAAAGAAACTTTTTATGTAACAACCCCGATTTATTATCCCAGTGATCGTCTGCACATAGGTCATGCCTATACCACTACCGCAGCAGACGCCATAGCCCGCTTCAAAGAGATGCAGGGTTATGACACCATGTTTTTAACAGGCTCTGATGAGCATGGACAGAAAATTGAACGGAGAGCAGAGGAAGCGGGGGAAAATCCCCGGCAGTTTGTCAATAAAGTAGTGGCCACCTTTATAGATCTCTGGCAGAAGCTGGGTATTGAATATGATCAGTTTATCAGAACAACTGATGAAAATCATCAGCGAGTAGTTCAGGAAATTTTTCAAAAGCTCTATGATAAAGGTGATATCTATCTGGACAAATACGAGGGCTGGTACTGTACTCCCTGCGAAAGTTACTGGCAGGAGCGTCAGGTTTCTGAAGAGGAGGTCTGCCCTGACTGCGGCCGGCCCCTGGAATGGGTGGCTGAAGAAAGCTACTTTTTTAAGATGAGCAAATATGCCGACCGGCTGCTGGAACATATTAAGGAGCATTCTGATTTTATTCAGCCGGAATCCCGTCGTAATGAAATGATCAATTTTATTGAAAGTGGACTGGATGATTTAAGTGTCTCCCGGACCACCTTTGACTGGGGGATAGAATGCCCGGTTAATGAAGACCATGTCATTTATGTCTGGATTGATGCTTTAAGCAACTACATTACAGCTATGGGTTATCTTTCCAATGAGGAAAAGTTTAATCATTACTGGCCGGCGGATATTCACCTGGTTGGTAAGGATATCCTGCGTTTTCATACAATTATCTGGCCTTCAATTTTAATGGCTCTGGATCTCCCCCTGCCCAAACAGGTCTTCGGACATGGCTGGCTCTTAACTGAAACTGGTAAAATGTCAAAATCGGTGGGCAACGTTGTTGATCCCCTGGAATTGATAGAGGATTTTGGCCGGGATGCCATCAGATATTTTCTGCTGCGGGAGGTGCAGTTTGGCGCTGATGGCACCTATTCCACTGAAGCCTTAATTCAAAGAATTAATTCGGACCTCGCTAATGATCTGGGCAATCTTTTAAACAGAACTGTCAGTATGGTTGAGCAGTATTTCTCCGGGGTGGTACCGGCTCCAGCTGCCGAACTCGAAGTTGACCGGGATCTCAAGGAAACAGCCCGGCAGACCCGAGAAAGAGCGGCAGCAGAACTGGAAGGACTTCATTTTACCACTGCTCTGGAAGAGCTCTGGCAGTTTGTTCGGCGCTGTAATAAATATATTGACCAGACCGAGCCCTGGATTTTAGGTCGGGATGAAAGCCAGCAGGAGAGACTTGGCACCATCCTCTTTAATCTGCTGGCCGGCCTGCGACAGATTGCTATTATGTTAAAGCCTTTTCTGGTTGACACTCCAGAAAAAATTGGAAGACAGATAGGGGCCCAGCAGAATATCAGGAGAGCTGACTGGGAAGATCTGGCTGATTGGCAGGCTCTGCGTCCTGGTAGCAGGGTGGATAAGGGAGAGGCCCTTTTCCCCCGAATTGATCTGGATGAATATTTTCAGCAGAAGCAGGAAAGCAATTGGGAAGAGAATCAGGAGGAGACAAAGGCAGAAAAAGGAGATAAAACTGATCATAAAAAGGATAGCAAAAAAACAGAGGTCTCCGGGGAGGAGAAAGGAGCAGGGGAAACTGAGAACATAATCAGCTTTGCAGATTTTCAAAAGCTGGAGCTAAAAGTTGCCAGAGTGCTAAAGGCCGAAAGAATTTCCGGCAGTGATAATCTCTTGAGGCTTGAAGTTGACCTTGGCCAGGAGCAGCGCCAGCTGGTGGCCGGCCTGGCCGGACATTATAGTGAAGAAGAGCTTCAGGGTAAAGAGATTGTAATTGTGGTTAACCTGGAGCCTGCCGAGATTTTTGGGGTAACTTCTCAGGGGATGCTGCTGGCAGCAGAGGATGAAGATGGAAGCCTGGCCCTGCTGCAGCCAGACAAGCGGGTTGAATCTGGCAGTCCCATTAGCTAGAGACAAAATATGGTTGTGAATGCAGGAATTTTGCTCTTTAGCTTGAATTTTATAATAGAATATGTGAAATTAAGTATTTAACAAAGGAGTGAGTAGATATGAAAGATAGAGATTCTATTCCCAGGGCTACCATCGAGCGCCTTCCTCTTTATTACCGCTGCCTCGATAAACTTGATACCTTTGAAGATGTTGAAGTGGTATCTTCCAAGGAGCTGGGAGGTCGTCTGGGAATACCTCCCACTCAGGTAAGGAAAGATCTTTCCTATTATGGAGAGTTTGGTCGTCGGGGTGTTGGCTATGATGTCTACGATCTGAAGAGATCTGTGGGAAATATTCTAGGAGTCGATAAAACCTGGCCGGCAGTGCTGGTAGGGGCCGGGAACCTGGGAAGAGCCCTGGTAAATTATAATGGTTTCAGTAAGATGGGGCTGGAAATAGTGGCCGCTCTTGATACTGATCTGGATAAGATTGGCAATAGAATTGGTACACTCGAGGTTGAGAGCACCAAGTACTTAAAGGAGATAGTAGAGGAAAAGGAGATTCCCCTTGGGATTTTAACTGTACCTTCGGAAGCAGCTCAGAATGTGGCAGATGAAATGGTCGAGGCGGGAGTTAAGTTTATCTGGAACTTTGCTCCAGCCCGTCTTTATGTTCCTGATGATGTCACTGTTCGTAATGAAGATCTGGCAGTTGGAATTGTCAGTCTTATTTATCATTTAAGCTGGCAGGAGAAAGAGAGCAACAAAGAAGATAATAAATAAGATTAGTTTAAATTTTTTAAATTCATTTTCCCGGACTGCTCAGGTATAATTTGCCAGAAGCAGAGCCGGACCTCCCATTTTAGCAAGAATTATATCAGGAGAGCAAGGTTCTGCTCACCCGCAGCAGGCTGTCTTTCAGATTGTAATTTTACCAGAAAAACCTGATAATTACTTATGATATAACGTCGCATTAAACTTTCAGTGCGGCGTTTTATTCTTTTTGTTTTACAGGCATTGTGATTGAATTCAGCAGCTAACTAGGGTGCTATGTATTTTTTAGTTGCCAAAGTGTGCATTTCTTATTTGCGAAAGACACCTGTTAAGCCAAATAAAGTCCTGGGCTATAATCTTATCCCCTTATCAAAGTTTGCTGTGATTTTTCCATCCCCGCTTCACTTTTATTCCTTCTGATTTCAGTCCGATAAAAATTTAAAAGAAAAAGGATGATAAAATATCCTTGATTTAGTCTGATTTCTCCTTTATGATTAAAGATAGAATGACTGGCTGCTAATATGGGTTGTTAAAAAATAATAACAAACAATTATTTCTCTCAATCCGGAAAAATTCTGCAATAACAGAGGTGATTAATATGACGCTTGAAATGGCAGTTCTGGCCAGCGGCAGCTCCGGAAATGCAATTTACCTGGCTGATGGTCAGACTGCTCTTCTTATCGATGCCGGACTCAGCGGCAAAGAAATTGAAAGAAGAATGAATCTGATAGAACGCAGTATGGCTGGAGTGGATGCTTTATTACTTACCCACGAACATGGTGATCATATTAAGGGAGCCGGGGTGCTTTCCCGGAGATATAATCTACCTGTTTATGCCACGGAGGGTACCTGGCTGGCCGGGGGGGAGAAGCTTGGCCCTCTTAAGCCTGAACATAAAAAACTTGTTCGGGAGAACTGGGAGCTGGGAAAGCTGCAGATTACCAGCTTTCCTATTCCTCATGACGCCCGGGAACCTGTAGGATATATTATTAGCGATGGACAGGTTAAGGTTGGACTGGCCACCGATATCGGTTATATCACGGCTGAAATTTCTCAGTGCCTGCAGGGTATGGATTGTCTTCTCCTGGAAGCCAATCACGATATTGATTTACTCAGGGAAGGCAGCTATCCTGGCAGCCTGAAAAGGAGAATTCGAGGGGAGGGTGGACATCTTTCCAACGAAGAGACAGCCCGCCTCCTGCCAGATATTCTGGAATCATCGTCCTGCTGCTGTCCGGTGGTATTGCTCTCTCATCTCAGTGCTGAGAATAATCGACCGGAACTGGCCTATCTGACGGTAAAAAACTCCCTGCAGGCTGCCGGTTATCGGGTAGGCAGCGATGTTATCCTGAAATGTGCTCCCCGAAATGAGCCGGGAGAGCTTTACAGACTGTCAGGCAGAATTGAGGAGGCAGGTCTGCCATGATGACCATTAATATTATTGCTGTTGGAAAAATCAAGGAAGATTATATTACCAGAGGTATAGCTGAATATGCCAGCCGGCTGGAGAACTATTGTAATTTAAATATCCAGGAGGTTCAGCAGGAGAAAATAACCGGTGAACCTTCTCAGGCCAGCAGTGAAAAGATTAAAAAGCGAGAAGGCCGACGGATAATATCCCAGATTCCCGAACGCGGATATACCATAGTACTGGATGTTAAGGGTAAGCCAATGACTTCCGAGGGACTGGCAAAATCGCTGAGCAACCTTCAGGTTCAGGGAGTAAGTGAGGTTTCCTTTATTATTGGTGGCACCCTGGGAATTTCTCAGGAAGTTCTGGATGCTGCTGATTACAGTCTTTCTCTTTCCCATATGACCTTCACCCATCAGATGATCCGGCTAATTTTACTGGAGCAGATTTATCGAGCCTTTAAAATCATTGCCAATGAACCCTATCACCGATAAATTAACTCTAAAAATTTATCTGCCTTTTTGCTGGCAGAGCAAAACCAGTTCTATAAGACCATTCTATATAAGACCAGTTCCTTGAAACCCGTTGATAAATAAATCAGGCTCTGATTAGGATAATTATTAAAAAATTTCTGAGGAGAGGATAGCAAATGGAAATTAAGGCAGACTGGCAGGGAGGTTTAAGCTTCGTAAGTCAGGGAGAATCAGGCCATGAAGTGCTGATGGATGCTTCCCGGAAAGCGGGGGGAGAGGATCGGGGAGCCCGGCCCATGGAATTGCTGCTCCACGGCCTGGCAGGCTGCATGGGTATCGATGTAGTCATGATTTTAAAAAAAATGCGGGCGGAGATTAAAGATCTGGAAATTCAGGTTGAGGGTAAACGGGCTGAGAAACATCCCCGTCGTTTTCTTGAAATTGCAATAATTTTCAGTATAACGGGAAAGGGACTGAATGATAATAATGTCAGCCGGGCAGTGGAGCTTTCCCATACCAGATACTGTTCAGCCAGTAATTCTTTAACAGCTGAAATTATAACAGATTATGATTACAAAAATACAGATTAGGATAGAGTTAACTCCCTGCAAAAAGTGATTTTTAAGTAAAATTTTCAGCAGGTAAAACGCCAGGCATCTAAGGAGCACAATAATAGAGGAAAATACAACTTCATATTTTCAAGGCAAACCTCCATGCCCCTCTGGGGCACAACAATACATGAAAAATTTACCTGCTATTTTTCAAGGTAGACCGCCATGCCCCTCTGGGGCACAAATATAGATGAAAATATTACAGCATATTTTCAAGGTAGACAATAGAGAAGTGAACCCCAGAGAAGTGAACCCCGCAGGCAGCTTTTGCTGTTAGCGGGGTTTATTATTTATCCCGGTTTTTTAGGTGTTTCCGCTCTGTGATAATATATTATTTAACAGAAAAATAATTTTTATCAGGCAGGAACTTATTAAATCTTATTGAATAT
>SLJX01000028.1 GCA_007134885.1 Halanaerobiaceae bacterium | reverse complement strand
TTTCTTTCTTTGATTTTTCTTTGCTGTTTGTTTTCTGCTAACAGGAAAAACTTATATAATATATTTCAGGGGATATTCTTCCTCTGTGGGTTTCAGTTCTTTCTGGTTTAATCGAGCCCGGAGTACCTCTAACTCTGCTTCCAGCTGATTCATTTTTTCCCAGACAGGATCAGGCAGATCATCATGCTGAAGATCCCGCTCGGGATGAATCCGCAGACCATTTCTTTTTACAACTCTGCCGGGAATGCCCACAACTGTGGAATTGGCCGGAACAGCGTCCAGCACAACGGCCCCGGCTCCAACCTTAACATTATCTCCAATCCTGAATGAACCCAGGAGCTTGGCCCCGGTTCCTACCACCACGTTATCTCCCAGGGTGGGGTGGCGCTTGCCCTTTTCATGCCCGGTTCCTCCCAGAGTTACTCCCTGATAGAGGGTGACATTCTCTCCAATTTCGGATGTTTCTCCAATCACTACTCCCATTCCATGATCAATAAAAAACCCTTTGCCAATTTTAGCTCCAGGATGAATTTCTATTCCGGTTAGTAACCGGGCCAGCTGAGATATCAATCTGGGCAGGGTTCGCAAACCAATCCGGTAAAGCTGGTGGGAAAAACGGTGAATAATAATAGCATGCAGGCCGGAATAGGCCAGCAGAGCTTCCAGAATATTATTTACTGCCGGATCCCGGTCAAAAATAGCTTTAACATCAGCTTTAATTGTCTGCCACATACTTATCAACCCCTAAATTAACCTTAGTAATCAACTATGTTTTCTAAAAATATTATAACATGCCTCAACAAAATTGCAAGTATAAATCCCAAAAATAAACACATAAATTTACTGACAGCTTAATAAAAAAATCAGCAGGAGAGCTTAAGAGATGAGCTCACCTGCTGGTTTTAATTCCTTGTTTTCTTTCTTATTTTCTTTATTGTCACTACGGCTGAATCAAATTCTATTTTTTGGGATTATTCCTCATCTTCAATCTCTTCCTGTTCCTCAATTAATTCCTCATCAATCTCATAGAAAGGATCCAGTTCTTCCAGTCTTTCCAGCTCCTCGGCATCAGGCAGCAGATAATCTGCCTCGGGCCAGTCTCCCTGATCCAGATAGTAAAGCACAGCCTCTCTGGCTTTTTCCAGCTGGTTATCCATATCAAACTCCGTCTCCGGATCCAGCGGAAGTTCATAATCAGGAGTGATGCCATCTTTCTCAATCAAATTTTCGCCGGCAGTATAGAAGTTGGCCGTGGTCAGCCTCAAAGCTGCTCCCTGAGCCAGAGGGAAGATGCTCTGAACACTGCCTTTACCAAAGGTTCTGGTTCCCAGCAGTTTTCCCCGCTCGGTATCCCTGAGGAAACCGGCAACTATTTCCGAACCGCTGGCGCTGCCAGCATTTGTCAGAACCAGAACAGGAAGATCGGTAGTATGAAGATCTTCGTAGACTTCAAAATTCTGCAGGGGTCCGTTTCTCTGCTTAATTGAAACAACTGTACCCTCAGAAGCAAAAAGGCTCCCCACCCTGGCTGCTTCATCCAAAATCCCCCCGGGATTATTGCGCAGATCAAGTATAAGAGCCTCTACTTCCTCCCCCTCCAGTTCCAGCAGAGCCTGTTCGGTTTTTTCTCCCGTCTGCTGTAAAAACTGGGTGATCGAGAGATAACCAACTCTACCATCATCATATATCTCAGTTTCGGCTATCGGAACTTCTATGATATCCCTGATAATTTTAACATCAAAGGGCTCTTTATCTGCTCTTTCGATTGTCAGAGTAACCTCTGTTCCTGGTTCGCCGCGCATTTTGTCTACAGCCCGTTGCTGTGACATATCTTTGGTTTTCTCACCATCAATTTTTACAATAATATCTTCAGCCTGCAGGCCAGCTGCAGCTCCAGGAGTGTTGCTGATCGGGGCAACTATGGTTAATCTGTCATCCCGGGTGGTTATTTGTATTCCAATTCCACCAAACTCACCTTCAAATTCTTCCTGCATCTCCTGATATTCTTCCTGCGACATAAAGGAAGAATAGGCATCAACTTCTCTCAGCAGACCTTCAATGGCCTTTTCCAGCAGTTCATCACTGCTGAATTCTTCAACATGATAGCTTTCAATCAAAGAAATAATATTTTCAAGGTTTTCCAGAGAAAAATGCTCCCTGTTATTTTCCTCAGCAACAGCTGGAGCATTGAAACTCAGAGATAAAGCAAGCACAATAATTATTATAAGTGCTTTGGAAAGCTGTTTTTTAATCACAATTACCACCTTCTCTAGTTATTACTTCTTATTGCTTCCAGAATTAATCCTGCTGTTACTACCATTTCTCTCCGTGCTTTTCCACCATTTTTACCTTTTCCAGCATTCTTCTCTTTTCAGCATTCTTCCCTATTAATAATTCCTTATTAATAATATTATATATCTCCTGAGGATTAAAGTAAAATTTAGTTTACTTTCTTTAGTTTTTCCAGGTGCTGTCCTCCTGCTTCAAGTAAAATTTTCAAAAGATAAAGGGGCAAAATGCTTATCCTTGAAATCCGCCCTGGTTCCTGAAGCAGGCGATAAAACCACTCCAGATAAAGTTTCTGGATAATTTCCGGTGCCCGGGGTTTTTTCCCGGCCAGAATATCAAAACTGCCGCCCACCGTTACTGCAACTCCTGCAGCCAGTCGGGACTGATTTTCTGCCAGAAATTTTTCCTGACGGGGGGCACCCATCCCCACAAAAAGAAGTTCAGGCTCGGTGCTTGAGATCTCAGCAAGCACTGTCTCACTGCTTTCTCGATCCAGATAACCATGATGACAGCCGGCTACTTTTAATCCTGGATGTTTCTTCTTGAGATTCTCTGCTGCTGCGGCTGCCACTCCCGGTTCTCCTCCCAGGAAATAAACAGCATAATCCCTTGCAGCTGCCAGCTGCAGCAGGTCCTGCAGCAGATCAAAACCTGCCACCCGGGCAGGAAAGGTTTTCAGTTCTGGAAGCAGTTTGGAGGCCAGTATAATTCCGGCACCATCAGGGGTGCTGAGCCAGGCCCGGTTGATTATCTCCCTTAGTTTTTTATCCCGGGCTGCCTGCATGACGATTTCAGCATTTGGGGTTACCACCAGTCTGCAGTCCTTTCCCGTTTGCTCCTCAAGCTGAAAAGCAATCCTTGCCACAAATTCTTCCTGGTCCAGCGGATTAAATTTTATTCCCAGGATGCTGTCAGTTATCATCTAACTATCTTCCTTTCTTACCTTCAGCTCTTCACTGGCCGGTTTATTTCTGTTAAAAAGTCCCGCAAACGGCGGCAGGCAGCTTCCCGGTAATCTCTCAAATTTTCCTGAATCTGCTGCCGTTTCTGCCAGGTTTGGCTTAAATGATTATAAATATAGTCGGGAGAAGCATCTGAAGTCCGGCAGGCCGGTTCCAGGTCAAGCCGCTGTAAAAATCCCGGTATCTTGGGATCATATTCAATACCAACGGGGGGTACGCCGGTTAAAACAGCAAAAATTAATGAATGCAGCCTGACCCCCAGCAGAAGGTCCAGCTGCCGGTATACCTTAATAATCTCCCTGGGATCTACCAGCGGATCCAGCAGCAGGATCCGTTCCTGACTGAGAGAATCCAGCCGCTGCAGCAATTTTTTGCTGCAGTTCAGATCCTGGCTGCCGTGAAAGGGCAAAAGCAATAGTTTAAAATTCTCTCTTTCTCTCAGGAATTTTTCCAGAGCAGCTGCCAGAGGCAAAAGATAGCTGTTATCTGACCAGGGCCTGACGGCCACCCCCAGCAGTTTTGCTTCTGAGCAATCGGCAGAAAAATCCTGAGGCAAGCCGGAATAATTGTCCTTTGCTGAACCTGAGTCCGGCTCTACTTCCTCTGGCCAATCCTGAAGCAGGAAAACCGGGTCATCAAGAACTGTAATTCTGGCACTTTCCACTCCCAGTTCTGACAGCAGTTCCCGGGAATCCGGATCCCTGACCGAAATTCTATCCATGGATTTTACCGTAGAAGCCACCAGATCCTGCAGCCACTGGCGATTCAGAGGCCCCACACCCTGACAGCAAAAAATTGTTTTCATAGAGTAAAAATGGGCCAGCCTGATCAGACCCAAATAATAGAGCGGAGAACGCCAGCTGGTTACATCCTGCAGCAGACTGCCCCCTCCACTGATTAAAATATCGGCCTGCTGAAAGGAAGTGTGGACCTGCCAGGGGCTGAACCTAGCAACAGCCCTGACCCGGTAACGCCGGGCAGTGCTGGAAGGCGCTGCAGAAAGCACCGTTAAATTTAAGTCAGGATTGGTGTCCTGCAGTCCGGTGATTAAACTGTAAAGAATGGCTTCATCTCCGATATTATCATAACCATAATAGCCAGAAAGAATAACTTCAGTCATGAAATCCTGCCTCCAGAGGACTGAAAAATCAGGCGGTAAAGCTTGATCAGCAGCAAAATTATAAGTGCCATTATTCCGGCTGTTACCAGACCCAGCCAGAAACCATGCCAGGTCCTGATAAGGGTTATTCTCAGCGGAGTATGAAGATGAGAAAAGCTGTTAACAATGGTGATCTGCCCGATAATCGCCAGCAGCGCCGCTCCACCTTTAAGCCAGATAGCCGCGGAATATTTATGCAGCAGGGGCAGCAGAAATAAAAAGGGATGACCGAATAAAAATTCTTTGAAGCGCGGACGAACAGTCAGGAACTCTTCCAGCCGATCCCTGATTATAATCTCCCAGGGAGGCACCGGAACCAGAGGAAGGTTGCCGGTTCTACCAATATAAACAACCATGATAATCAGCAGCAGGAAGGCCAGCAAAACATGCTTGATTCGAACTGCCTGCTCCAGCAGCTGGATTAATTTAGCTATCCAGTTCTGAAATCTATCACTCTGCAGCTCAAATTTACTGTAGTACAGAGCTGCCAGCGCCAGGGGAATAATAAAAACAAACTTAACCCCCCGGAAAATTTCCACCTGATTATAAAAAGCGGGAAGAGCCAGGACCTGGGCTACCAGCAGACCTCCAGCCAGACTGCTGGCAAAGGCCAGCACAACCTTGCTGAAAAAATCTGACCTTTCTCTAAGTATATCAATTATATAGCAGCCTGCCAGAGCTGGAAATACCAGGGCAGCTGTCAGCGCCAGCAGCTGGCGGAAAAATACTTCCGAAACCAGAAAATATAATATAAAACCGGAAACAGCAGCTATCAGAGCCAGCAGAAAATAAAACCATTTATAGATTTTAAAGGGGATTATTTTGCCTGCCAGAATCAGTCCAGCCAGCAGGACAGCAGCACCGGGTAAAAGCAGATTGATCGAGCCGTTGGTAGACTGACCTAAAATAAAGCTGGCCTCTCCAATCTGATAACCCTCCTGCTGCAGGCCTTCAGTTATCCCGGAAACCAGCTGCAGCTGAAGCTGATCCAGATCCTCTCCAGGTCTCTCAGGAGGAAAACCCCGCAGGTAGAGATAGCGAACATTGCGATCCCTAACAGCTCTGACATATCTGTTGACAATCCGATCCACCGAATAATCCTCCATCTCCTCCAGCTGAATGCTGTGCACCCTGATTATCCGCTCCTGAAATTCCCGGGCCAGATCCCGGGAACCATCCTGGTCGGCAATAAAGGGTTCAACATAGCCATATATCAGCTCATTTTCCTGCATAACTCCAGCAATTCGGGAATAGTCGCCGGGAAATCCAGCTACTTCCTCCCCCTGAAAGATAACAGAGGTAACAGGCAGATCAGCCAGCTGCTTCAGCAGGATAGGATTCAAATCAGGGTCGGGCTGGTTGTTCAATCTGGCCACTGCTGTAAGTTCCAGAGATATAATTTCATCAACCTTCTCCCGGGAATAGCCTGGTACCAGCTCCAGCAGTTTTTCCTGCCAGCCGGGAAAATAAACCAGCAGTCCCTGTCGATAAGCAAAATACTCAACCTGGTAAATCTCCTGCCAGGCCTCCAGCACCTCCTGATTAGCCAGATCAACACTATCAGGAGCCAGATAGACCAGGGTAGCTCCGGCTGCCGGAATGATATCTTCTTCTGCCAGATGGTCCTGGAGCTCCCCTCCCGTGGCCGACAATTCTGCTGTTCTCCAGAGGGCAGCCCGGCCTCTTTCAATCAGATCCTCCAGGGTCCAGGCTGGATGGGCTGCTCCGGTAACGCCGGCATCTCGAAGCTCTCTCAGAGAAAAATCCGGATAAACCGTCTGCATTTCCTCCAGTTCGGCCAGATCCATAATCAGATCAACACTGGAATTTTCTCTTTCCTGCTGCCAGCGGCTCTGAAGAGGAATAATAGAAATAATCAGCACGAAAACTAAAAGTAAAATCAGGGGCCCTTTGCTGTTCATTAATTCTCAGCCTTTCTGTACTTTAAATATGCTTCGACAAACTCATCCAGATATCCATCCATTACCTTATCGACATTGCCTTCTTCCAGGCCGGTGCGGTGATCCTTGATAAGCTTATAGGGGTGTAAAACATAGGAGCGAATCTGGCTGCCCCAGGCAATGTCTTTGTGGTCTCCCCGGAGTTCATCAATTTTTTCCGCCTGCTGCTGTTCTTTTAGTTCAACCAGCCGGGATTTGAGGATTTTCATGGCCATATCCTTGTTTTTATGCTGGGATCTCTCATTCTGACACTGGACCACAACTCCAGTCGGTTCATGAGTTATCCGTACTGCGGAATCTGTTTTATTGACATGCTGACCACCAGCCCCGCTGGCCCGATAGGTCTCGATCCGAAGATCATTATCATCAATCTCAAAATCGATTTCGTTATCCAGTTCTGGCAGAACCTCAACCGAAGCAAAGGAGGTATGCCGTCTTCCGGAAGAATCAAAGGGAGAAATTCTCACCAGACGATGTACCCCGCGTTCTCCCTGGAGATAGCCATAGGCATAATCCCCCTTGACCAGCAGGGTAACATGTTTGATTCCCGCTTCATCCCCGGTCATTAAATCAAGGGTTTCGGTAGAAAAGCCCTGTTTTTCAAACCATCTGTCATACATCCTGAGCAGCATCTGAGCCCAGTCCTGCGATTCTGTGCCTCCAGCTCCGGGATTGATGGAAAATATAGCATTATTGCTGTCATACTCCCCGGTAAAATGGAGGCTCAGTTCCAGCTGATTCAAGATTCTTTCCAGATTCTTAAGCCTGCTTTTCAGTTCACCACCCAGGCCTGTCTCTCCCTCCTCTTGAAGTTCCAGATAAACCTGAATATTTTCCAGCCTTTCTTCAATATCCTCCATCAGCTGCAGCCTGTTCTTGACAGCATCCAGTTCCTGGGCTGTAGCCCGGGCTGCTGAATTATCATCCCAGAAACCGGGCTGGCTCATCTCAGTTTCCAGTTTTTCTTTCTTCTCTTCCAGTTCAGTTCGGTCAAAGTAAATCCCTCAAATTGGCATATTTATCTTCAAGTTCCTGATATTTTTCTTTTACTTCCATACTTTACCTCCCACAGCATCTCTTGTATTTTTTCCCGCTGCCGCAGGGGCAGGGGTCATTTCTTCCCGGTTCATCTGGCTTAACAATCGGCTGCTGTTTCTGCTGTTTATCCTGTCCCCCGGATGACGCTGCAGCCTGCATCCTTTCCCGCTGCTTGCGGTTCTGCTCGGCCACAATATCGGGCTGTCGGAAATTTAACTTTTTCCGGCTGGCCGGAATTCCTTCGGCAGCCTCAGTAGTTTTAATCTCTATCTTGAGAAGTGAACTGACAATGTCCTCTCGAATAGATCCTGTCATTTCCTGAAATAGATCATAGGATTCAAACTTATACTCGGTCAACGGATCCTTCTGGCCATAAGCTCTAAGGCCAATTCCCTGCCGGAGCTGATCCATGTTATCCAGATGAGACATCCACTTGCGGTCAATTATTCTCAGGGCCAGCTGCCGGGCTATATGGTTGAATTTTTCCTGTCCCAGGGTTTCTTCCTTTTCCCTGAGATTGGCTTCAGCCTGATAGATAAGATTTTCCCGAATCTCCTCCCGGGAAATATCCATCAGTTTTTCCAGCTCTTCGCCTTTTAGTTCCTGGCCTGCCACTTCCAGCTGAAGGTTAAAACCCCGGAGATGATTTTGAAAGCTCTCCAGATCCCATTCACTGGGATGAATATCCTCAGAGAGATACATCTCCATAATATCATTGATGCTCTTATTCAGCATGCCCATAATCCTGTCTCTGACATCATCGGTCCGCAGCAGTTCTCGTCTCTGTTCATAGATAACTTTGCGCTGTTCATTTAAAACATCGTCGTATTCCAGAATGGATTTCCTGATATCAAAGTTTCGGGCTTCCACCTTGCGCTGAGCCTTTTCAATGGCCGAGGTTATCATGGAATGCTCAATCGGTTCATCTTCCTGAAGCCCAACTTTATCCAGAATGCCGCTGATATTGTCAGAACCAAAGAGCCTCATAAGATCATCTTCCAGCGAGACATAGAACTGGGAAGAACCGGGATCTCCCTGGCGGCCGGAACGGCCCCTAAGCTGATTATCTATCCGGCGGGATTCATGCCTTTCTGTGCCCAGGACGTGAAGACCACCGAGCTCAACAACTCCCTCCCCCAGTTTGATATCGGTTCCCCGGCCGGCCATATTGGTGGCAATTGTTATGGATTTCTTCTGGCCGGCATCCTTGACAATTTCGGCCTCCCTTTCATGATTCTTGGCATTGAGTACATTGTGGGGAATACCGCGTTTTTTTAGCCTGCGGCTTAAATCTTCGGATTTGTCAATATCAACGGTGCCAACCAGCACAGGCTGGCCCCTGTCATAACGGGCGGCAATATCATCTATTACAGCCTGAAACTTATATTCCTCGGTTTGGTAAACTAAATCTGGCATATCATCCCGGATCATCGGTTCATTGGTGGGAATTACCACCACATCCATATCATATATTTCAATAAATTCATCTTCTTCAGTTTTAGCTGTACCGGTCATCCCGGCCAGCTTATCATACATCCGAAAATAATTCTGCAGAGTTATGCTGGCAAAGGTCTGGGTTTCCTTTCTGACTTCAACACCCTCTTTAGCTTCGATGGCCTGATGGAGGCCTTCGCTGAAGCGCCGGCCTTCCATAATCCTGCCGGTAAATTCATCTACAATCTTAACTTCTCCGTTCTTAACTATATAATCTCTATCCTTTTTCATCAGGGTATGAGCTTTCAGGGCCTGGTTGAGACGGTGATTCAGCTCAAAATTGCTGTTATCAAAGAGGTTATCAACATTGAGCAGCTCCTCGGCCCGGGAAACCCCCTCTTCAGTAAGATTGACAAGCCTGCTCTTCTCATCAATTTCATAATGCTTCTCAGGCTGAAGCCGGGGAACAACCCGGTTAAATTTGCGGTAATCCTGACTGGTATCCTGGGCTGGACCGGATATGATCAGCGGAGTTCGGGCTTCATCGATGAGAATACTGTCCACCTCATCAAGGATGGCATAGTCATGGCCCCGCTGAACCATATCCTCTTCTTTATAGGCCATATTATCCCGGAGATAATCAAAACCAAATTCATTATTGGTACCGTAGGTTACATCGCATTTATAAGCCTCTCTCCGCTCCTCCCGGGGCATCCCGTTCAGGATTACTCCTACCGAAAGTCCGAGAAAACGATAAATCTGACCCATCCATTCACTGTCCCTTTCAGCCAGGTAATCATTAACCGTTACTACGTGAACACCTTTGCCGGCCAGAGCATTGAGATAAACCGGCAGGGTTGCTGCCAGGGTCTTACCCTCACCGGTCTTCATTTCAGCTGTACGTCCCTGATGAAGGACAATCCCCCCCATCAGCTGAACATCAAAATGCCTGAAACCCTCTTCAGTGGAACGCTGGGCTGCCTCCCGAACCACAGCAAAGGCTTCAGGCAGAAGATCATCAAGACTTTCACCGGACTGATATCGTTCTTTAAATTCCGGTGTCCTGGCCTTAAGCTCGGCATCACTCAGCTGCTGAATTTCCGGCTCCAGACTGTTTATTTCCTGAACAAGGGGCTCTAATTTTTCCAGTTCTTTCTCATTGGGGTCTTTAAAAAGTTTTTTCAAAAAACCAAGCATAGCAAATAAACCACCCTGTATTAAAATATTATTCTCCTGTTACAATTCTTAAAATGTTTTGTTTCAATCCTTTAAATGTTTTCAAACGTATAAGAAGACATTAAAATCCTTATAGTGTTAAAGAAAAGGCCAGGGCAACACCTCCCTGGCCAAGCTCAAGCTGTTCCTTAATTAATAATTATATCACTATTAACTCATAAACTCAATCCGGCCGACCCCTGGAAAAAATTGGGCCGGCCGGAAATTAAAATTATATTAAGCTGTCCCAAATTAAAATTTCCTGAATACTGATCAGGTGGTGGGTTCAATCAACCCGTAATTCTCATCCTTGCGCCGGTAAACTACATTAACCTCATTGGTTTCAGCATTGGAAAACACAAAAAAGTCATGGTCAAGCAGATCCATCTGCATGACAGCCTCTTTAACATTCATGGGCTTGACAGGAAACCGTTTTGTCTTCACAATTTTGGGCTCGAACTCTCCTGACTCAACTTCTTCCTCATTGCTGCCCGGGGTCAAACGGTCCACATCATTCTTTAATTCCTGGGTTCTCTTTCTCTTGTAGGCTTCTTTATGCTCCTTCTTTCTCTCCCGAAGCCTGCGATTAATTTTAGTTTTATATTTATGAACCTGTCTCTCAAGTTTTTCCATGACACCATCAATAGAAGCATACATATCCCCTGTTTCTTCTTCACCTCGAAGAATAAGCCCACCTACAAAGGCTGTTACCTCCACAATATTCCTTTCTTTTTCAATCTCAAGGGAAACCTGAGCTTCCATTGGCTCTTCATTTTCAAAATATTTTTCTAACCGGGAGACTTTGTCTTCCACATGCTCTTTTAGGGCAGGAGTTACGTCAACATTCTTTCCGTAGGTCATGATTTTCATGAGCAAACCACTCCTTTCCATTATCTGCTATCACCTGGTCTGTTGTTATTTATATAATTCGATATTTCAGACCAAAATCCTTCCTCCAGAATAATTATTCAGCAGGTAATCTCCTCAATTTAATGGCCTGAATTTTATGATCTGAACCTAAAAAGCCGGCCATCATGATGATGGCCGGCTGTTGCGCAATTTAAAGTTTATTTAAACTTTATAATTTCACAACATTCGCTGCCTGAGGACCGCGATCTCCTTCAACAATTTCAAATTCTACTTCTTCTCCGTCTTCCAGGCTTTTAAAGCCTTCTTCTTCAATAGCAGAAAAGTGCACAAATACATCATCGCCATCCTCACGCTCAATGAAACCATAACCCTTTTTAGCATCGAACCATTTTACCTTACCAGTGTAAATCATTTCATAAATTCCCCCTAAATAATTGTTACTATGGTACGCTAACTGCAAATTTCCTGCGCCCATATCATAAGTAAATATATCACAGTTTCCTGAGCATGTCAAACCCTTTCTGCGGCAGCAGCGGTCAGGGCTGAAACCTGACAGGCTCCGGCAGCAAGCAGGATAGTGGCAGCTTCATTCAGGGTGCTGCCGGTGGTAACAATATCATCAATCAGCAGTATTTTCCTGCCTGTCACCCTGCCAGCCCTGTCTGCCTGAACTCGAAAAGCACCCCGCAGCACCAGATTTCTCTGCTGGTTGTTCAGATGATAAAGCGGCGGGGTATTGCGCTTCCGGATCAGAATATCTTCTATCACCAGTCCTGCTTCCCGGGCCACCACCTCTCCCAGCAACCGGGCCTGGTTAAAACCTCTGACTGTCAGACGTTCCCGGGAGAGGGGAACCGGTACCACCAGGTAATCCCGGGAGATATCATTAGAAAAAAATTTCCAGTAATCTACCATCAGCTGTCCCAGGGGCAGAGCCAAACCGCTGTTTTTATGATATTTCAGCTCCAGCAGGACTTCTCGAGCTTTTCCCCGGTAAATTAGGGGCGCCCTGATACTTTCCAGTTTTAGCTCCTGAGATCTGCAGATCTGACAGAAACCGGTAATTTGAGTTTCAGGAAGTTGAGAGCCGCAGCGCAAGCATCTCCGGGTGACAAAACTCATCTCCTTCAGGCAGTTATCACAAATATTGCTCAGGGTGGAAAAGATTATTTTCTCCTGGCAGCTTAGACAGACAGGCTCGGGAGGAAAAAGCCTGTCCCGGAGAACCATCAGCCCACAACTCCTCTCAGGTTATATTCATCCCTGATCTCATCAACCTTTTTTCGAGCTCTCTGAAGGGCATTGTCAACTGATTTCAGGTTAACATCAAGATCCTTGGCTATTTCCTGATAGGTTTTATTGGAGAGATATTTGAGAAAAACTTCATACTCCAGCTCAGTCAGGTTTTTTTCAATTTCCTCCATTATGACACTGAGAATTTCCTTATAGATAAAAAGTGTCTCCAGATTGTTGTTATCATCGGAAATAATATCATTATATGTTCTTTTATTTTCCCCTCTATCTATCGATTTATCCAGGGAGGTGGAATTATTTAAGGGCATGTGTTTCTGTCGGTTGGCTTTTTTGATTGCCGAAACCAGCTGACGGTGAATGCAGAGCTGGGCAAAACCTCGAAAGGAGGCCTCCTTATCTTCCCGGTAATCCCTGATTGCCTTAAACAGACCCACCCGGCCTTCCTGGATAACATCATCCTTATCAAGCCCCTTGATGAAAAAATACCGGGCCTTAGCATAAACAATGTCCATATTACAGTCAATCAGCTTTTCAATGGCTCTAACATTTCCCTGCTGAGCCTTTATTATAAGCTCCTCCTGACTTTCTTCTGTTCTTTCTTCCCTTCTCATTGCATCACCTCATCTTCCCGGTTATGAGATGAAACTATCTGCTGGATTATCTGACTGGTAGATCTTTCGACTGTTAGCGGGATAAATTTCAACTCTGCTCCTACCTGCTGGACTGTCTCAGCTTCTGGAAGCGTTTCCCTGGTGTAATCTCCACCCTTGACATAAATATCCGGTCTAACCTCGGTAATAACCCTGCGGCAGGTTGGCTCTTCAAAGGAAGCAACCAGATCAACCATCTCCAGAGCAGCGATAATTTCCATTCTTTCCGAAAGAGGGTATAACGGCCGACCTGAGCCTTTCAACCTCCGGACTGATTTATCACTGTTAAGGACTACCAGCAGGAAATCAGCCAGCCTGCTGGCCTCGGCTAGAAAGTGAATATGGCCTATATGTTAAAGATCAAAGCAGCCATTGGTCAGCACCAGACTTCTTTCCCGATACTTCTGGTTGATGTTGTTCAGTTCAGCTGGTGTCAGTATTTTGCTATTCATCGGCAATCACCCTGACCAGTTCTTCGGGATGAACCACATCAACACCTGGTTTCT
>SLJX01000203.1 GCA_007134885.1 Halanaerobiaceae bacterium | reverse complement strand
TCCAATCATCAAACCTACCCCTCAATCCAAACTTATTCCTCAATCTCAACTTACCTAAACCCAAACTAACCTAAACCCAAACATACTTCTCAACCCAAGCTTACTTCTCAACCCAAACTTACTTCTCAACCCAAACTTACTTCTCAACCCAAGCTTACTTCTCAACCCAAACTTACTTTTCAACCCAAGCTTACTTCTCAACCCAAACTTACTTTTCAACTATCAATAATTCCTATCAATTTTTTCCTCAATATCCCTGTCCTCCTCACCGGAACGGGCTGTCGTTGCTCTGCCCTCCATCCCGGCCAGGTAGGCCCGGTAAGTCGGATATGCCAGTTCCAGCTCCTCATGCCTGGCAACCATATCCAGAATATCCTCCCAGAAAAATTCAGCAGTCGACCGCCGCTTGCGGGGCTCGCAGAGATAGCGAACCGTCAGCTGCACCCCGGAGGGTTTGATGCTGGTATAGACAATCGGCGTCAGCTTGGTATACTTCTTCTTGGCCGAATTAATAATCTTATCCCGCATCTCCCGGTTAATCTCCCGGGCATTCTTCCGGGCTACCTTCTCCAGCAGCTTCTTCCCCAGCTTCCAATCGCTCTCAAAGGTCAGCAGGATACTAACCTCATTCCAGATAAACTCAAAACCCTGGGTATAATTAGCCACATTCTCATACAGCACCCTGCCATTGGGCAGATAAATCACCCTCCCGGTGCTCTGATCCGACTCCACCCAGTTTCCGATCTCCATAATCTCGGTCTCGAGCAGCCTGATATCAATAACATCACCCTGAACTGAACCAATCTCTACCCGATCACCCATGACAAAGGGCCGGCGAAAAAGAATATAAAGCCAGCCCACCATATTGGATATCAGATCCCGCAGGGCAATAGCCAGTCCTGCAGAGAACAGCCCCAGAAAGGTCATCACATTCTGCAGACCTCGAAACCAGAGGGGAAAAATAATAATAATCCCCAGAATATAGGCTCCATAAGTAACAGCTTTCTGCCACTTAAATCTGATCGTCACATCCTCAAATTTCTTATTTAGATATTTCTTAATTACTTTCTGCAGAACCCAGAGAATCAGAATAATTACGGTAGTCTGAAGTAAAAGAACCAGCAGATAAAAATTATCCTGAATATCCATCTCCAGCAAATCAGGCAGAAAAGTAGTAATTTCCTCCACTTTAATCACTTCTCCAGGCATAATAAATCTTTATATATTTTAAATGATTGCACTACATAAAGTCGATATTATCAAAATTTCTAAATTATAATCCCCGTCATATCAGTCATCCTGTCAATCAAATTGCCAGTAAAAGGGCTTTTCGCAGTGGAACCTTTAAATAACTGCTTCAATCCGGTATATTAATCAACAAAATATTATCTCAAATTGAATCAAATGGTTTGCCCACAGAAAGTTATAAATATTAGGCTCATTTAAATTTCCTTGTTACTCTTGTTGCTAATGTAATGCTGAAAAATTATCTGTGCTGACCTGATCTTGTTGTCAGGATTGGAAGAGATAAGAATATTTTAACAATAACTTTTTGTCTTCCTATTGCTTTCTGAACAAAATGCTATTTGATAAGAGCTAAATATTATTATTGTTACTATATATAGTGGGTTGTAAATCAATTTAACATATAGTATGTTTTGATTTTCAATTTACGAAACAGAACTTTTTGAACAGACCTTTCTGTGGGGGAACCATCACTTAGTTTTGCTGAAGGCAGACAAAATTTTCTCAATCCTGTCAATCCTGCTGCTGCAGATCATCCCAGAAAGCCACAGCCTCCCTGAGATGAGGAATCACAATCGATCCCCCTACAATCAACCCGATATTAAACACCTCAAAAAGTTTCTCCTCCGAAATCCCAAGCGACCAGCATTCCTGAATATGATACTTAATACACTCATCACACCTCAAGACCAGCGAAGCCACCAGCCCCAGCATCTCCTTGGTCTCACGGTCCAGCGCCCCCTCATCATAAGCCCTGGTATCCAGATTAAAAAATCTCCTGATCTGCCGGTTAGAGCCCTCGAGAATTCTTTCATTCATAGCTTCGCGAAACTCATTAAATTCCCTGACCATCTGCTTTTCCCCGCCAGCTTCTAGTCCCCGGCTATCACCACAGCCAGCACCGTTCTCCTCAATCTTCTTACTCTTTCCATCCTTCCCATCAAGTTCCGTCTTATCTCTTTTATTTCCTTCTTTTTCAGCAACCATATCAAATCACTCCAATAAAACATATAGTTAGTTTAAATATAGTTAATTTACATCTAGGACATTTGGCTACTCCCTGTGATAAAAAATCACAGCTCACCTGAATAAATATCAAACCATAAAAAACTTATCAACCAGTGCCACAACCCCTATCAAAATCACATTAGCCTGGTAAACAAAAAGATTCCAGTCATGAAAGACAACCAAATCCTCTATTTCAACCGGTGATTTATATATATTCCTGCTATTTTTTACAGCCCTGATCATCACAACCGGAAACCCGATAAAGGGAATAAGCCAGAACAGCGAAGTCGCCAGAGAAAAATTAAAACTGTAAAGAGCATAAATAACCAGCAGATTAATAAAATATAGCCCGTTCAGCACTTTAATCTCCCGATAATTATTGACAACACTGGTATTTCCCGTCAGATATGTATCAAGATTATACTCATAAAGAAATACATTAAATTTAAGCAGAATCATAATAGCCAGCAGAACTACAAAACCAAGCCTCGGTTCCGCCTGATGGGCAAAATAAAAAGTCGAAACCAGCAGATATTCCAGCAATCCTACTATTACCCCTACGGTAATATAATTTTTCTCTACCACCATCAATTTCGGCACCCCATAATAAAGCAACAACAGCAACACAAAATTAAAATACCAGAAAAACGAAAGCTCAACAACAAAGCCCACAATCACCACCAGACTCAATGCCAACAGCAGAAAAAACCCGCCAATAAACCTGGGATAAATTTTAAAATCATCAGAAATATCCGGTGCAACAAATTTAGTCTCCTGATTCGCCCTCCGATAAAACATAAAATTTATATAATAAATTAAGCCAAATTGCCTATCTTCCTCCAAAATTAAAACATTACCAATCTCAGCAAATAACAGTATCAAAAATAGAAACACAGCCGGAACAACATATAACTCTCCTTGCCACCTCAGCGCCATAGCAGTCGCAGTCAGCACCGGAAGACAAAACAAAAAATAATATCTAAATAAATTCATTTTCCCAACCCGCCTCATCTGCAAAAATATTTTATTATGCAATTTAATCAGAACATATCCAATCACATCAAACTATCTGAGAAAAAATTTCATCACCAAATATCATAATAAAAAAACACAGCCCCTAACATAGGTCTCCCAAAATATGTTAAAAAACTCTATCTATATAAATACTAACAAATTTTAAAAACGAATACTACCTCCAAAATGTACCTTCGCAAATCTAATACTACAAAATTTTTTTACATATAGATACAAATTTAAATATTTAAGCTCCATTTACATGCTATTTACTACATA
>SLJX01000139.1 GCA_007134885.1 Halanaerobiaceae bacterium | reverse complement strand
GGTATTATATATTGTTAATTTTATTAGAATGCTGAAGAGACTTAATAGCCATGTTTTGTTATAGGTTAAAAAAATAATAAAAATTATTTCTGCCAGATAGCATACTTTTCCTCTCCAGTTTTCAGCAGCTTCAAAGAAAATTCTTCGGTTATCCAGGCCAGAGATTTTTCGTTAAAAAAACCAACATGGGTGAGGTCCTGATGATACCACCAGCCATGGAAACTGGTTGGCCCGGGATGAAAATGAGTCATTACCGCCAGATAACCCCCCGATTTCAAAGATTCCAGCAGGCCGGCAATTTCCTCACGGGGCCGATGCAGATGCTCAAAAACCTCGGTGGAGGTAATTAAATCATATTTTTTCTGCTGATAGCTTTCATCAGGATAAAAAATAGGGTCATAGAGATCCACCTTTAACCCTCTTTCTTCCAGCAGCTCGGCCAGCACCGGACCGGGTCCGCAGCCAAAATCCAGGACAGTCTCCACCAGCGGAAAAAGCTCCTCAAGCCCCCAGCTGATAAAATCCTCAAACATTTTAACATAACCTTCATTTTCCCTGGTATTATCATGCTCCCGATACCTGGCAGCCTCCTCGGAAATCTCGGGCAGGCAGGCTTCATCCAGCATAATATACTCACAATTCCGGCAAAAATAATAATCTTCTATTTTCAGCTTTTTCAATTTCTCAGAGCCGCATAACCTGCAGTTCAATAAAGATCCACTCCCTATTTTAAATCAATTCATGATCACCCTGGCAAAAGTAATATTCCAGGTCAAATAATTTGCAGTCCAGGTTGCTGGCGTTTCTTTGCAAGGTTTTTTTGCCGGCAGGATTCACCCATTTTTCAGCTCAAAATCATATTCCACCAGCTGACGGTTGGGACTGAACTCAAGTACTCCAATACTCTCCAGCTGACCGGAAAAAGGAAAATCCACCTCAGAGAGCAAACGGCAGGCCTCATTCAGCTCATCATATTCCAGGCCCAGAGCCAGGGTGCAGTGGGGAACCCATTCCTCGGGATGATAGTATTCCCAGAGCTCACCATCATAGTCACTGAAATGCTCATGAAACTGCTGATGACGGTCAAGCAGCATGTGGTTGACTTTGGGTCCCAGAAAAAACACCGGTTTCTGGTTGAGGAAAATACCCAGGCTGACAAATTTAATTTGAATTGGTGGTATGCTGGTGCTGTAACTCCAGAGATCCCGGGAAAATTCCTCCAGTGAAAGGGTGTCATAGATGGCAAAGGAAATGTGAGGTCGGGTTTCTTCATCCACGGGTATTTCTTCTGAACGGAGAGTATCCTTGATGGCCTCAATTCGATTATTAGTTTTTTTATCCAGGTAAAGCTGAACGGCATATGGCATTACCAGCACCCCTTCACTTTAAATTTTCATTAATTCCCGGTAAAAGTTTGTATTTTGACAATAATATTATATAATATTATCAGTGAGTCTTAGAAAAAACATCCGGGTGGGCTTAAAATGTATAAAAAAACTGTTCTAAAGATATTTTTAACCTTGATTCTCTTCTTCCTCATCTATAGTTACTGGGAAAATATTCAGGCACTTGATGTTCAGGAATTTATAGCAGATCTGGACAATCTCTTTTACGCTGCCTTTATTCTGCTGGGGTTTTATATTGCCAAATCCATTTTTTTTATTATACCCCTGCTGGCCCTGCATATTGCCTCGGGGATGATATTTCCCCTCTATCTGGCCATACCGCTGAGCTCGCTGGGATTCGTGCTGGAAATTTCCTTAACCTACTTCTACGGATATTTTCTCGGCAATGATTTCGTAGAAAATATCATCTCCCGGCATCCCAGATTTAACCGGCTCCTGGATTATAATATGGACAATGACCTTTATATTCCCTTTCTCCTGAGAATAACTCCGGTGGCAATCGAACCGGTCAGCCTGATTCTGGGGGCCAGCGGTAATTTTTACTGGCATTTTAGTTTGGGCTCTTTGATGGGAGCTCTGCCCAAAATTGTTCTTTTTACCATGATAGGAGATGCCATTGTCAATCCCGTCACCAGAGTATCACTGGCCACCTTTGTAGTTGTTGTTCTCCTCTGGCTGCTGGCTGCTTACAAGTTGCGTAAATACTGGAGAAAAATAAATGGTAAAAAAGATTTAAGTCCGCTGTCAATAATAGAAAGCTGAAATAGAAAAGTGAGTTATAAACCTCATCTCTCTGCTGTCCAATCCTGGATTATTGCTGCATTTCTTCCACTATCCGGTTGAATCTTTCCAGATAATCCAGGATCTCAAGTTCAAAAACATCGGCCAGATACTGATAATCTTCATTCTGAAAAGCTTCCAGGGCCCTGTTGAGAGCCTTTTGCTGTTCCTTTAATTCTACATGAAATTCCTGCTTTAAGCTTTTATCATCCTGAAGGCTTACTATTCTGGTTAATGTCTCCAGAGTCCACTCTATTCCCTCCAGTACTTCAAGGTAAAGCTCCCGGCCTGGTTCAATCTCCTGATTGCGAAACATAAAAGCCATCTCTTCAATCCCTGACATCAGGCGGGGCAGGTAGTCAGAAGCAGCTGTCAGGGTTTCTGATACCAGTTCAGAGGTGTCTTTAAGCACAAATTCTGCCTTCTCAGCTTTTTCCCCGCTGTCCAGCTTATCCTGAAATAAAACCAGGGAAATCTCCTCTCCATCCAGCCTGATCTCCTCAATAATTTCTTCGGGCCATTCCTTCCGGATTTTAGCTACAATTTCACTGCCGGTTAATCCGGAAAATTCAGCTGAGGGCTGTTTTTCTTCATTAACATATATATCCATGTCATCACATCCCCTGCTTTGATTTCCTCAACTAATCTGCTCTCTCAACTCTGATCTCTTCCCCGCCGGAAAGGTTCTTTAAATCTTCAAGCCCCTCTTTTACTTTACCAAATACTACAACCGGGCTGGCTGCCCTTGGTTCACTGCCCCTGCTGGAAGGAGTTGGACCAAAAAAAAGACAAAAAGCTCCCCCCTGGTCCCAGTATCCCAGTTCACCAACCTTAACTTCTGCTCTCTTCTCTCCTGCTCCCTCTTCAACACCTGCTGGAAAATAAATTTCATCACCCCAGGTTCTCACTTTGCCCTCAAGAGGCAGACTGGACCATATGTTATCAGCCATTTCATTTTGATAAAGTCCTCCCAAAAGTTCAACATCTCCTGCTCTGATCCTAATCTGTCTGTTCATAGGAAATACCTCCTTAAAATATTTTGCCTGTTAATCCGCCCGGAACCCCGCAGTTATCAATTTCTACAAAAAGATATATTGTCCTGCCTTCTACCCCCAATTTCTTTAAAAGAGAGAAAACAAAAAATGAGCAATAAGCTGCAAAAACCCCCGTTTTCACGGGGGTTGGTTGCTATAGTTTATTATTAACTGTCTCAGGAGTTATCAATTTAAAGGCATATTAAAAATCATAGGAAATACCGGCACTTACCTCAAAACCGGAAAGACTGACATCAGCATCAAGAACTCTGTAAGCCAGACTGGCTCTGATGTCAATATCATCGGCCACTTCCTGAGCTGCTCCGGCGCCTACTTTTACTCCCATGCCGCTCAAGCTTAAATTATTAAGACTGCCAAAATAATAACCCAGGCCCCCAATGACAAAAAGTTCAGGCAGATCCTGATCCAGGGGTAACAGCGGAGAAAAATCATAGGTAAAGGTTCCAGCAATTCCATTAAGGGCTAAATCTGCAGTAAAAAACCTTTCATATTGTCCGGTAACCAGAATTTCCGGGGTGGCCTTTATGCCTGCTCCCAGATAGATTCCAGGCCCGTCAGAGGCTTCATCAAAGGTGTTGTAAGTAAGTCCGGCAACAGCCACAAGATCCTCAACATCAAAATCCTCAATTTCCTGAGCATTTAGACCTACCGGCAAAGACAGAATTAAAGCCATAACAATAATGCCAGCTAATACTGATTTTTTCATCAATTTACCTCCTATAAGATTAGTTTGTCCTGATCAACCTTGATCATCCTTCCCAATCAACCTCATCACATCATATGATATACTTCTATATTTTTTTAATTATTCCTTTATTAAAATTGATATTTCTAACAGATATTGCTAGGTTATAGTTAACATTCTTAAATATTTTTGGATTTTTTAGATATAAACCAAATTTTTTAGATTTAAACCCATAGGACCAGCAGTAAAATTTTAAACTGGTTCCCGGTTATATTTTATATTTTGATAATATCTTTGAGCCAGAAAGCCAGAAAATTTCCGCAGCCCCGGACAGGTTAAAACCATGAACATCTAATCAGTTCTGCTATTCAGGCTAATCTCTGGTAAAAAAACTGATTACAGCTGTTAGAATAAAAACCGCCCCAAAAAGATAAACCAAATTTAACAGCATACTATGTCCTGTTATGCTGTAGGCCAGCGAAAAAAGCAGAGCTGCAATTAACAGGTTAAAAAGACAACCTGAATTATCGTTCATCTTATAAACCTCCCGACACCTGAGCTTGTAGCTAACAGGACAGATCAAAGAACAGATAAATCTGCCAGAGAATAACTAAATCAGTTTCATAATTATAAGAGCTGCAATCTGAAACTCTGTTTATTAATTTCAAGATAATTAATAAAATTCCTGCAGTAAAGAGAAGAACTGGCTTTAAAATAAATACAGATAGAAAAGGCTGTTCCGGTCAGGCTAAATTAATTCAGCCGGACTTCAGGAACAGCCTTGTAAGCAGGGTCTAATTCATTTTACAGGAAGTCCCTTCTCAGCAAAACCTTTCAGCCAGAGGAATAAAACTCATACAGGTTAATAAAAAACCAGCTCTTATCCAGAAATAAAATCAGTTAAAAGCGATAATGGAATCCAGTTCTCAGCTGAACATTAAAATCAGCCAGTCCATCCCGGGCTATAACGCCTATGTCAGCATTTAAAGATATCGGGGGCAGAGTGCCATCTATTCCTCTAATATCGTATTCTATTCCAATACCACCACCCAGGAGAAATCCGGTGCTGGGACCACTGTATATTCCAGCAGAACCGAAGGTATAACCATCCCAAAATGCTTCCTGACGAAACCTGTGAAGATACCTGCCCTCAAAGGATTGTCTCCGGGCTCCTATGCCGAATATGCCCTGAATAGAGGCGGCGGGACTCAAATCATATATTACACTTAAACCTCCTGAACCCCAGAAAGCATAGGAAGACTGTAGACCAATACCGATACTGCCAGGCTGTGCCTGGGCCTGAGCCTGAAAACCTGTCAGAAAAAAAGCTAAAATGAGAACAAGCGAAATGATTAATCCCTTTTTAATCATGAAATATCCCTCCTTTAACTGTTCTCAAATACAAAATGAGCTAAAATCTTATAAAATTTTGTCCAGAAACTGACTGCACTTAAACTGTCAATCTCATCCATTATTTAATTTGATAATATCATTAATCCCCCTTATTGTCCAGTAGCAGTTTTACTCAAAAACAGGATTTTCAGCAGTCAAGATTTCATCATCAGTGTGTGCCTGGCGGTACAGATATAGTTCGGCTGGACAGAAAATCTCAGTTTAAGGTATAATAATTACAAAGTCACCGGAACAAACGAGTAAAAACAGTTCAGCTATAAAAGCTATAATTATACCATTAATAATGCTGCATTCTTTCAAGGAGTTTTTAAAAATGAAGACAGAAAGAATTAAAACTGCACTGATAGATGGATATCTTGATGAACCATCCTGTCTGGGGGTACCACCCTATGTTTCGCCTCATATCAGATACATCTATGGAGCCTTAATTGACGGGGGAATTCTTCCTGAGAATATTGATTTTTTAACTGCCGATCACTACCGCAGTCAGAAAGAGGATAGGCTGGTAAAGCTGGAAGAAAAGGATCTGGTGATCATCCTGGCAGGAACCACCGTCCCCGGTAACTATCTTGAGGGCCAGCCACTGAGTCTGACCGAAATCAAAGAACTGGGAGAAAAGCTTTTTTATCCTACTCTGGTTCTCACCGGGCCAATTACCCTGGTCTGGGAAAATTTGCCTGGTGCTGCCGGTCTGAGGGAGAACTTTGATATCATCACCGGAGAAATAGGGGCAGCCCGACTCTACCTTCGGCTCTGTGATCAGTCCGGCAAAGCGGGAAGAGTAGAGCCCTCTCAATTATCGAATTCTTTAAAAAAGGGAGGCGGAGGTTTTACCGCTGAAGCCCTGAGCCGTTGGGCTATAAAGGGAGCAGAAATATTCAAGCGGCATCCCGGATACCCCAGATTGCTGGCAGAAATCGAAACCTTTCGAGGCTGTCCCCGGTTACGGGGCTGCAGCTTCTGCAGTGAACAGCTGAAACAGGTTCATTATCAGCGAAGACCTGAAAATATTACTGCCGAGGTCAGGGAAATTGCTGAGAGAGGTATTCATAATTACCGTCTGGGCTGCCAGACTGATCTCCTAAATTATACAGGAAGGCCTGATTATAGAAAAATCAGCGAATCAGCTGGCAGTGGAACAGAGTCAGTTGATTCAGATGCCATACCAGCCTGGAATAACAGGGTCCTGAAAAAACTGTACAGCGGTATCCGGAAAGCAGACCCCAATCTCAGGGTACTGCATCTTGATAATATCAATCCTGGTCCGCTGGGAAGGCAGAGCTCCCGCGCCAGCAGATCCCTGGAGATTATCTGTCGTTATAACACCCCCGGTGATGTGGCTGCCTTCGGTCTGGAATCAGCGGATCCTAAGGTGATCCGGTCCAACAATATTGATGCCAGCCCTGAAGAAACCAGAGAGGCGATCCGGCTAATTAATGAGATCGGAGGGAGACGAGAAGAGGGAATTCCCAAGCTGCTGCCCGGCCTTAATTTTCTGCTGGGTCTCCGGGGAGAAACATCCCGCAGTTATGAGCTCAATCTTAAGTTTTTAGAGAGTATAAAAGCAGAGGGTCTGCTGCTGCGGAGAATCAATATCAGGCAGGTTAATCCTTTGGGCAGCTATCAATCCCAGCAGGTTCAACGCTCAAAATTTCTGGAATTTAAAGAGATGGTCAATCAGAAGATAAACCAGCCCATGCTGAAAAAGGTTTTCCCCCGGGGGACGGTGATTAAGAATGTCTGGCCGGTTCAGCTAAGGGGCAGCCTGACCTTCGGACGCCCTCCAGGAAGCTATCCCATTCTGATAGGAATACCCGGAAATCATCTGGCCCGGCAGGAGATGGAGGTTCAGGTTATCGACCACGGCTACCGCTCCATTACAGCCCTGCCCTATCCCTTTTATGTTGATAGAGCAGACCTCAAAGAGCTGACCTACATTCCGGGAATTGGGAAAAACAGAGCTCAGAAAATAATCCTGGAAAGGCCCGATGATTACAGCGAACTCCTGAAAATCCTGGGGCCTTCCTTTCCCGGAGAAGAATGGCAGGATATCTTTCATTTTTCCAGCAATTAGCCGGAAACCAGATTCCAGTCTGCCAGCAAGAGAGCTTTTTATCTGTCCTTAAAAACAGTCTTTAACACAATCTTTAACGCAAACGCAGCCTTCAAGCAATGTAAGCCTTTAGTATACTGCAGACCAATTTAAAGCCCACCAAACTTAAAACTGGTCAAAATAACAGATAAAGGCCAATGAAATCTGCAAAGGCTGTTATACAAGCTGCTGAGACAGCGCAACCTTGCCAGTTTTTATTATCCAGAATTGCTGTCTGATCATTGATATCAACTTTACAATATGCTCAGATAACCCTAATATCCTCTGCTGTAATCCACCTGATTAATAAGCTCCCGGTCATTGAGATAGCGTTTTAAATTTTCACTGACAATACCAACAGCCCGGCCATAGTAACCGGGAAAACTGCCGGCCACATGAGGAGTGATGATCACATTTTCCAGCTCATAGAGCGGTGAGGTTGCCTCCAGAGGTTCATCCTGAAAGACATCCAGGGCAGCACCGTCCAGCTTTCCCTGCTGGAGAGCAGAGATCAGGGCTTCTTCCTGCACGACTTTGCCCCGGCCGACATTGATAAATACGGCATTATCTGGCATGGCAGCAAATTCCTCTTCTCCCAGCATCTTCCGGGTCTCAGCTGTCAGAGGCAGGATGGTGGCAATAAAGTCAGCTCCCCGAAAAGCTTCCGGCAGCTGATCCGGGGTATATATTTCAGCAACACCTGGAACCTCCTCAGAGCTGCGCTTCACACCAGCCACGGTCATATTGAAGGCTGTCGCCCGGCTGGCTATTTCTTTCCCTATTGCTCCCAGACCCAGCACAACCAGTTTTTTATCACCCAGATAATCGACCGGCAATCTCTTCCAGATCCGGCGCTGCTGCTGCCGGTAAAAATCCGGCAGCCTCCTGGTAAAGGAGAGCATCAGGGCCAGGGTATGTTCTGCGATAATATCCCGATGCAGACCTCGAACATTGGTGATGGTAACATCCTTCTCTTTAAGTTTTTCAACATACTGCGAGGTTATGATCCTATCGACTCCAGCACTGAGAGCCTGTATCCAGTTTAACTCCGGAGCAGCAGCCAGCAGATCCAGTTCCATACTGCCGGTAAAACCCAGCACCGCTTCAGCTTCCCGGAGAACTTCTTCCTGTTTATCCCGGGACAGGGCTTTGATTATCTCAACTCCGGGATACTGCTCTTCCAGTTTCCTGCTGTATTTATCCTTCCAGTCCTGAGTTAGCATCAGCTTCATTATTTTGTACAACACTCCTCGTTAATTTTATTTATCATCTTTTTGCTGACGGGCAAAAATATGCTGAAGATTTTCAACTGCTTCGGGAGTAATGCTCTTAAGATGTAAATCCCGCTGGGGAAAGGCGATATTAACATCATTTTTCTGCAGCAGATCCCAGATGTCAAGCAGGACCTCACTTCTGATATTATCAACCCCTGCCTCCGGGTCCTGGATCCAGAAGCGAAATTCAAAATCAACAGTATTATCACCAAAATTTTTCAGCAGACAGACCGGCTCGGGCTTTTTCAAGATTCTTTCTTTATCTTCCATTGCTTTAATTATTAATTTTCTGACAAGCTTGAGATCACTGTCATAGCCAACTCCAACAGCCGAATCAAGCCTGACCAGATCATCACTGTAGGACCAGTTTATCACCTGGCTGGTAATGAAATCTTCATTGGGTATCAAATATTCCTTTCCGCTCAGTGTAACAACCGAGACAAAGCGGGTATTGAGCGAGCTGACCCTGCCAAAGACATCATCTGTCTCCACAATATCACCGGGCTTGATAGATTTATCCAGAATTATTATTATCCCGCTGATAAAATTAGAAACAATCTTCTGCAGACCAAAACCAAGACCAACACCAACAGCACCACCGATAAAGGCAAAGGCTGTCAGATCAATCCCTATACTGCTTAATCCTATTAAAAAGGCAACGGTAAAGAGAGTTATCCGGCCTACTTTCTGGAGAAGAATGCGGACTGAAGGTGTCAAATTCTTGCTGAGCTGCAGACGCTTGCGGTAAAAAGTTTCCAGCCAGCCGGCAATCCAGAAAATAATTATAAAAAATATCAGTCCCTGGACCAGCAGTATCAGAGAAAACTGAAATTCTCCCAGATTAAGCTCGATCTCTTCCAGAAAATCTATAACTGTTTGATAAATGCCTAGAATATTTAATACCGCCACCACCCAGATAACCAGGGAGATAAACTTAACCCAGATATTTTCTGGCAGGAACCAGGTGATAAACTGAATAATCAGCCAGGCAACCAGCAGATAGCCGGCTATCAGAGTCAGCGCAGTTGCCTGCACCCCTGCCAGAGTCGCTCCGGCATTGTACAGCCAGACCAGCAGGGCCAGAGTCAGCTGAAGATGAATTTTCTCCCAGAACTTGAGCCAGCCTGCCGGAAGTTCTACAGGCAGGGAGATCAGTAAATCTTCTCCTTTTCTGTAAACCCGCTTTCTGAGAAGATAGGTCAGCAATCCCAGGATTATCAGAGCTATCAGAGAAATCAAATTTGTAATTACAAATATTTCATTCTGCAGCCAGGAATAAATTTCATTAATAAAACTTTTCACCGCTTGATTCTCTTCCACCATAAAAATACCCCCAGTAATTCTGTTTTTAAGTTACTCCTTAAAAATTATTATTTTTCTTTAATTCCCTGATGTCTTTCAGCAATGAGCCTGCTGGCATCTTCTCTCCACCTGCCGGAAAAAAATCTGCGGGCTACCCAGATCATCCTTACCAGATAGTCCATCACAAGACCAATAAAAACACCCGGTAAGCCCAGGGCGAGAGAAATGCTCAACCCATAACTCAAGCCAAGTTTAAAGAGAGTCTGGCTGAAAACCAGTCCATAGAAAGGCGTTCTGGTATCCCCGGCTCCAGTAAGCAAACCAGAAAATACACTGTAGCTGGTTAATATCGGAGCGCCCAGACTGAGAGTCCTGAGAAAACCTACAGCAAAGTAAGCTGTCAGAGAATCAGTGGTAAATAAATTCACCAGGGCAGGAGCAAAGATAAATAGCAGCAGAGATAACAATCCAATCGTTAAAATTGTAAGCCAGATCATTCCCCGGGTGATCTTCTGACTCTCCGCAGCCTCCTCCCGCCCCAGCCTCTGACCGGCCATTATCGTGGTAACTGTGCCATAGGAACGATGAAGCGGAGCAATAATCTGCTGCTGAATCCGCCGGGCTATATGATAGGCGGCAGCTGCTTCGGTCCCAAAAAGCAGCACCAGGGAATTAAAGGGAAAAGTAATCAGGCTCTGATAACCTCCCTGCAGGCTGCGGGGCAGGCTAACCAGGAGAAGTTGTTTGGTGATGATTAAATTCCAGCTGCGGGAGGGTTTCTCCAGGCTTAAATTTCCTCCCGGCAGCAGAAAGAAGATCAGATAAAGGACCGCTGCCAGCAGTTTAGCTGCAAATGTTCCCCAGCCCACTCCCACAACTCCCAGTTCGGGGAAAAAGAAAAGGCCTAAAGCCAGGCCAATGGAGAGAACAATATTAAGAAGATTGCTGATAATATCCACAAACATCGGCGTTCTGGTGTCACCGGTTCCCTGCAGCGCTCTGGCTGAAATCAAGGTCACTATTCTGAAGGGAGCGGCTGCAAAAATTATCAACAAATATTGAGCTCCCAGGACAACAACTTCAGGAGCAGCTCCCAGAACTGCTATCAGGTTATCTGAGAGAAAGAGACCTATCAGGATAAAGGGCAGTCCCAGGATTACCCCGGTCAGTAAAATCTGACTTAAAACTTCATTCGAGCCCTGGCTGCCGGTCCGGCTGGCAACTCCAGTATCCTGGGAGATTAACGAAATACTGCCGGCACCAAGACCCAGGCCGATGCGGAGGACAATTCTTTCCCAGACATCACCCAGACCGACTGCAGTCACAGCTGCCGGTCCAAAATAACCCATCAGCAGCATATCGGTGGTCCGCATCGCTGTGGTAAATATATGGTTTAACATGATCGGCCAGGCCAGCAGCAGCGCCTCTCTCCAAATTTCTATATATTTCAGATAATATAACATATAAAATGGCATCTCCTGATATAATAATTCTGTTTTAAGATTATATTACCTGCATAAAATCATAATATCCCGAATATTAAAGGCAGCCCTTTCGGGCTGCCTGCTCTTAAGCTGATTCAGTTTTTAAGATATTTTGAATTTTTTTAAGACCTGGTCATGATGAACATTATATCAGCAAAATGATTTAATCTTCATAGGACTCTTTAGTAGACCATTCCTGCCAGACTTTGCCCACCAGTTCGGGACCAGGTTTTAGCGTTTTGCCTCCCGGTTTCCAGCCTGAGGGAGTCGCTTCTCCAGTTTCTCTGACATGCTGAAAAGCCTGAATCTGACGGAGAAGTTCGGAGACATTTCTGCCCACCGGAGGAGTTAAGACTTCCATAGCCTGAATTATTCCATCGGGATCTATCAGGAACCTGCCCCGTATATCTATTCCAGCTTCCTCATCATATACTCCATAGAGCCTGCCAATTCTGCCAGCCGGATCAGCAACCATTGGGAAGGGTATCCCACCTTCAACCATCTTGCTTAATTCCTGTTCTTCCCAGACCTTGTGAGTAAAGTGGCTGTTGGTACTTATCGAGAGAAAATCCACGCCCAGATCCTGAAACTCCTTATACTTAGCGGCAACTGACGCTAGTTCTGTCGGTCAGACGAAGGTGAAGTCGCCAGGATAGAAGCATAAAACCCTCCATCTGCCATCATAGTCAGAAAGCTTAACCTCTTTAAAATCTCCATTATGATAAGCTGTTGCTTCAAAATCCGGCGCCTTATCCCCTGCCATTACCATTTGTAATTCCCCCTTTTAGATAATGATTATGATTTATAATAATACTAACACAGAAAGTAAACTCAGTCAATATTTTATATATTTTACCAAATTATCCTGATAGTTTTAATTGAGAATAAATATGGTGTTAAAAAAATTCCTCCTGTTAAAATTCCTCAGCCTTTATTTAAAGGATTTTCCGCAAATAATAGAGAAGTTATTAGTAGGTGATGTTATTGAAAAGTCCTTTTATACTTTAAACAAAATAGGACATTTATCCTGATTTTAAATTTTATAAAAAGTTTAAATTTGCTATTATCTTTTTCACTAATACTAAGAGGGCAGGTTCTTTAGCTATCCGGTCTCCTGCCATTCTGGAGGTATGTTTTATGCGTTTTGCAGTCATAGTTATACTCACAGCTATAATTCTGGTTGGCGCTGTTTATCTGGTTGCCGACTATGTTTATCCCTATCCGGAGGAAATTGCTGAAGAATATATCGAGGCCCTAATAACTCAGGATTTTGCCAGAATGTCAGCCCTGCATCATCCTGACCGGGAACAACCTGCTGCCGGTGATATTTCTCAGAGCTTTCAGCAGTTTGATGATTCCTTCGCCCTGAAGGAAATTGAACTGCTGGATTTACAGCTCCACCAGGAAGAGACCGGTTCACCCCTGGGTATCTCTTCAGGCTATAAGGCTATAATCCGCTACTCCAGCGAGATATTTCCCGCTAAAGAAATCAACCTCAATCTTGAGCTGTCACGGAATTTCGCCCTTTCCCGGACAGGCTTTTTCGACTGGAAAGTCCACTGGCAGGACCAGCTGCCCTTGCCGGAGTATGGAGTGAAAACAAACTACGGGCGAAGCCGACTGGTACCCGAACGGGGCAGCATCTTTGATCGTAACGGAGAACTGCTGGCGGGAGGAGGATCGGTTATCAACATTGGAGTTCAACCAGGCCGGATTGAAGACCCGGAGCTGCTCTTTACCACCCTGGAAGAGGAACTGGGCTTAAGTGAAGAATATGTCCGGGGTGAATATGAGGCTCCTGGTATCCAGGATCACTGGTTTGTCCCTCTTACCACCATAACAGAAAAAAAATACCGGGAACTGGATCCGATACTACGGCCTGTTCCGGGAAT
>SLJX01000116.1 GCA_007134885.1 Halanaerobiaceae bacterium | reverse complement strand
TTTCTCAAAAGGTTATTACTGAATTTGTTGAACAGATGAGGTTTTTAGGTTATAAAGATAGCGAGATAATAGAGAGGCTGGAAGAGGTGCTCAATCAAAATCCGTAAAATCAAAAGCTTCTAGCAGTGATTAATTTTGCTATAATAAAACAACAACTAAGTGAAACTCAGGAGGCTGATAGAATGAAAGAAACTCGAGAAGCAGTTGCTGAAACTAGCAATCTTAGCAAAAAATATGGTCTGACAGTTGCCCTGGATGGAGTTGACATTAAATTTCCTCAGGGGGAACTGACCGCTTTAATAGGACCTAATGGCAGCGGCAAAACAACGCTGTTAAAAATTCTGGCCGGTCTGACCTATCCCGATCAGGGCCGGGTCAGAATTATTGACAGGGCCCCAGATCGGATTAATAAAGAGAAGTTTGCCTTTTTGCCGGAAAATGATTATCTCTACAGCTGGATGAAGCTCGAGTATCTGATCGAGTTTTTCGCCCGGCAGTATACCAGCTTTGACAGGTCCAAGGCCTATCAGATGACGAAGGATATGAACCTAAAGCCCGAACAGAAAATTTCTGATCTGTCCAAGGGGATGCGGGCCAGGTTTAAACTGGTCTTAAGTCTTTCCCGTAATGTCCAGCTTTATATTCTCGATGAACCTCTTGCCGGGATTGATCCTCAATCCCGCAGCTATATTCTGGAAAACTTAAATCTGGAGTTTGCCCGGGGAGAGAGCTCGGTTATTCTTTCAACCCATGAAGTGCTGGAATCGGAAAAGTTTTTTGATTATGTCATCATGCTGGGTGACGGCAAAGTTCAGCTGGAAGGTTACGCCGATGCTCTCCGCCGCGAGTATGATCTATCCCTACAGGAATTGACCCGGGAGGTGTTTGCCTGATATGGCACTTTTATCATTATGGAAAAAAGAACTTAGAGAAATTTCCTTCTCCGGACTGACTCTGCTCCTGCTTTCGGCAGCCTTCTATATTTTTCTTTATTACCAGGCCCGGCCCGGAACGATTCAGATCATTCTGGGAGTAATTTATCTCCCCTTTTTTATCTATCCACTCTTTCTGCTCTTTCAGGGATATCGGACTTTCTCCCGGGAATGGCGGGAAAGGACAATCTTTCTCTTAAAAAGCCTGCCCCGTTCCGGCTATGAAATCATACTGGCCAAGTTTCTGGCTGCAGCAGTGGTTCTTATTGTGCTCATGGCAACCAGTTCAACTGGAATCTATTTTGTCATCAGCCGCAACTTTACTGCTGTCAATCAGATTCTGCCCCCAGAAATTACCGCCCTGAACTGGGAAGCGGTTCTGGGCTGGGGATTGGTGATCTATTTCTGGCTCTGCGGCTTTGTCTATTTTACAGCTCAGCTTAGCAGCCTGACCAGCAGATTCTTCAACAAATTTCGCTGGCTGGTCACCCTGCTGGTCTTCTATCTGGTTAATTATCTAACCATCAGGCTGGCCGGCTATCTGGGCCTGCTCTTTGACTGGCTGCCGAATGTGCGGCATTATGTCATCGGCCAGGCTGAGGAAGCTGCCGGTCTGATTGAGGTCAACGGTGGCGGGCTTGCAGCAGCGGTTTTAATTCTACTGATATTATTTATAATTTCCAGCCTGCTGCTGGAAAGAACTCTGGAGGTTTAAATCTCTCTCTGGAGATTTAAAATGTGATTCTGGAGGTTTAAATTTGTTTTTGGACTATTAGTTTGAAGAATTGTTTTTGACATTTTGGTTATCAAGAATTGGTTTTGGTGTTTTGGCTTTGTCGTTTATTTTAAATTTACTTTCGGACATTTGTCCGGTACTAGAGCGCTTTGTTTTAGAGTTTTGTTTTTGGCTAAGCCTTGTTTCTAACCTGCAACTATAGGAGGATAAATAAATCATGAACAGAAAAAATACTGTAATTTTGGTATTGCTGTTTCTGCTGATTTTTAGTATAGTGGATGCCAGGGTCAGTCTCTTGCCTGCAGTTAACTGGACCTTTATTGATGTTGAATTTGAAGGTTTTACCTTTGGCAATCTGGAATATAGAGAAGAACTCTCAGGCAGGGAAACGATTCCCGGAGAAAATTTAATCGGTCTGATTGTGCAAAACCGCTTCGGCGAGGTCAATATCAGCAGTGAAGACCGGGATGATATTGCTGTGGATTTTGAGGTAATTATTGAGAGCAATACTGAAGCCAGGCTGAAGGAAGCTCAAGAGGAGATAGAGCTTGAAATGATTGAAGATAATGGCCAGCTTTCAATCCGGATGCTGCGGCCAGAAGATGAAACAAACCTGGAAGTGCAAACCAATCTCAAGGTCAGAGCTCCCCGGGATCTGACCCTGGAGCTCAGCAATGATTTTGGTCTGATCCAGCTTGCCGACTGGCAGCAGGAGGTCAAAATCGACTCCAGCTACAGCTCGGTCAGGCTTAATGATCTGGAAGGTTTTCTTCATCTCAGGGCTGATTTTTCCGATCTGGAAATTAATAATCTCTCCTCTGATCTGGAGATCAGGACCCGGCATGGTAATGCCAGCATCAATAATTTAACCGGAAATATCAGATTAGATTCTCGTTTTACCAATTATGAAATTGAGAACAGTTTGGTTTCTCTCCAGGGTGATATTTCCTATGGTGGTTTGCAGGCTTCTGAGATAACTGGCAGTGTGGATCTGGATTCGGATTTTGCCGGAATAACTCTGACTTTGCCCGCTGATATTGAAGGCTGGGGTTTTGATATTGAAACCAGGAACGGCAGCATCAGCACCGGACGGGAACTGGCAATTCAGGATGAAGGCCGGAGTGAGAGGCTGGAAATTTCCGGGGATGCCGGGAAACCGCTGCTGAGAATCCACACCAGTCACAGCGGGGTAACACTTAATTAAAGGCGTGAAGAACAATGAGCTTGATGGGATCTTGATGGGGTGCAGCTTTTTATGTGAGAGTGTTCATGCGAAACACATGTGAGACTAGACTGATGAGGTGAATCTTATGAAGGAAAACCGATGAGATGAAGATGAGATAAAACTGAAATTAATTAGGTGAAATCGGGATTGGTGAGATGAAACCGAAATTAATGAATCTCTGAAAAGCTAATGTTTTGAAGTTCACTGAAAAACAGAGGAAAATGACAGGAGGTGCGTAATGAGAATTAATAAAGGTAAAAGATGGCCGGATTGGAAGCTGATAATTGAAACCGGCTGGATAATTTTGCTGGCTGCTATTTTGTTAGGTTCGGGGGCTGTTACTGTTAAAGGAAGTGATATTGCTGTAAGTAATCTTAAGCCCGAGATTGGCCAGCTGGTGACTGTCAGGGCTCACGGTGATCTGGCTGAGGGAGAGGTTATCCTCAACGAAGAAAGTTTTCCCCTTCGGGCTGACGGGGATAGGGCTGTTGCTCTGGTTCCTATCTCCTACTGGTGGACCCCGGGCAGTTATACTTTAACTGTTGTTGACGGGCAGGGCAGGACCTGGACTAAAAAGGAAATCAGAATCCAGGAAGCGGATTTCGATGAGAGCTACCTAACAGTTGATGAAGAGCAGGAAGAGCTGGTGAGGCCGACCGATCC
>SLJX01000003.1 GCA_007134885.1 Halanaerobiaceae bacterium | reverse complement strand
ACTTGCCATTAACTTATTATTCTCTCGAAACCTTTTGTCCTGCTTATTTTCTGTGAATTTTCTGTTAATTGTTGTTCTTAAAAAACAAAAAATTCAGGGAAAGATAGGAATCTTATAAGTGCAAAATTAAATGCTCTTGATTTTGCTGAAAATAATTTAAGGGGAGACCCCGGCATCCGGAGCCTCCCTAAAAGATACTTTTCAGTATTTTTTGCTGTATCTAGCTAAAAGCATTGTTAGCAAATGCATTTCGCTGGCTGTGTCTTATTAAATATTACTTGCTGAATGCATATAAATCAATGTATCTCACAAAAACAGTTCAGGAAAGTCCTTTAACTAAAAAGAATCATAGAGAACTTATATAGATACCATTCATTATATCGGCTGTATTCTTAATAACTTTTCAGCCATCCTTTTCAATAATCTCTACAATAATCTTCACAATAACCTTTACAATACCTGCTATTTTTTCAAGCTTAATATTTTAAATAGAGATATAAGGTAAAGGGTTATCGATCATTTGTCTTATACTAGATTATAGACAGTCATTTAAAGTCAAATGCTGTTAAGCTCCAATTCAGAAATTGATGCCATACCAGTTATTACTACCTTACTTTTGCTGGACGGGAGCACAATATTCTGTGCTTTTGATGAGATTATAGCCCAGCAGTACCTGGCTCAGATAGGCATAGATTGGAATCATGAAGGCCTGGGAAATGAGCCGGGGCGGCAGTGAAACGGCGTAGGGCACTCCAAACAGGGTCTGCATGAAATAGGGCACCATAATGATAGCTGTGATGACCTGGGTTACCCCGATCATAACCAGCAGGGTTTTGAAAGTTTTCTTGCCTTTGAAGAGATAGCATACCATCAAGCCTGGTATCAGTCCGGTTAGCAGTGAGCTTAAGGTAAAGTGAGGCATATAAGCTCCCATAGGATTGATGAAATAACCGATCAGATCGGCAAGTCCACCCACAACTGCACCGGCTACCGGGCCCAGAGCTATTCCGGCAAAGACTATCGGCAGTCCACCAAAACCAATTCTAACGCCTTCTACCCCCATAAAGGGAATTCTGATACTTAAAACCCTGGTAAAAACGATGCTTAAAGCAATCAAAAATGCAGCATAAACCATCCTGCGGGTTCTGTCACTATCCACAGAACACACCTCCTTCCCCTTTGGTCCATGGCAGATACCTGCACCAAAGAGAAAGGCTCTTTGGCGACAGCGGACGCAACAGCTGCACCGCAGCCGGAGCTTTCGTCACCGGGCAACGTCCCATCCCGGTGCACTAACAACGCGCAACTGTTTACTCTGCCACTTACTGTTATGATTTTAACACAATTTTATGAGGCTGACAAGTAAATTATTTAACTATATCAGGAATATTCTTATAATCACTGATTATAATCGCTGATTAACTATCGATCAGAAAAATATTTCTCCATCTCTGCAAGAAAATGGTTTAAAGATTACTGAGATGGTAAAGTTCAGTTAATTTCAACTCCCTTTTCTTTGAGCTCATTTAAGAACCTGCCTTCCCGGACCAGACTAGCCAGAGCGGCGATATCGTCGGACAGGACCCGGTCCTCTTCCAGATAGTCAACCCTGTCCCGGATGGTCTGATAAGCCAGGGCGGTGCCATGGCCAAGATCCCGGGCTGGGTTATCACTTCTCATGTTGGCAGCCTGAGCAGCGGTAAGAAATTCGATGGCTAGAAGGTTGGTAAGATTCTTGATAATCTGATAAACCTTGCGAGCGCTGATGGACCCCATGCTTACATGGTCTTCCTGATTGGCCGAGGTGGTAATAGAATCGATGCTGGCCGGGCCGGAAAGAACCTTGTTTTCGCTGACCAGGGAAGCTGCGGTGTACTGGGCGATCATCTGGCCGGAATTGAGACCGCCGTGTTCGGTGAGAAACATCGGCAGGCCGAAGTTGAGATTGCCGTCGACCAGACGTGCTACCCGGCGTTCGGAAATACTGCCCAGCTCGGAAAGAGCCATTGCCAGATAGTCCAGACCCAGTGCCAGAGGCTGGCCGTGGAAATTGCCGCCAGAGATAACCTCGTTTTCTTTTGAAAAGAGCAGAGGATTATCGGTAGCGGAATTAATCTCCCGCTCCAGGATTTCTCGGACATGGGTAATGCTGTCTCGACTGGCTCCGTGAACCTGAGGGGCACAGCGCAGGGTATAGGGGTCCTGGACCCGATCTTCCCTCTTCTCCCGGACCAGAGAGCTGCCCTCCACCAGCTTCCTGACATTCTCAGCCACCCGCTGCTGGCCGGGATGGGGTCTGACCTGATGCACCAGACTGTTAAAAGGTGCTAAAAGACCCCGCAAACTTTCCAGGGTCAGAGCCAGAGCAATATCGGCCTGAGCGGCCAGCTTGAGGGCATCTGCCAGAGCCAGTGTGCCGTAAGCTGACATCATCTGGGTGCCGTTAATCAGAGCCAGTCCCTCCTTGCCCTGAAGCTGCACTGGCTTGAGATTTAATTTATTTAAGGCTTGAAGTCCGGGCATCCGTTGGCCCTTAAGGACTGCCTCTCCCTCTCCGATCAGAACCAGGGACATGTGGGCCAGAGGTACCAGATCACCACTGGCACCCACTGAACCCTGAGAAGGAATCACGGGATGAATGCCGTGATTCAGCATCTTTACCAGAAGCTTCAGAGTGGAATAGCGGATTCCGGAATACCCCCGGGCCAGAGCATTTAACCGCAGGAGCATCATGGCCCGGACCACTTCTTCAGGAATCTCTTCGCCGGTACCGGCTGAATGGCTGCGGATTAAGTTTTCCTGCAGTTTGACAACCTCCCGGGGTGATATTCTGGTATCGCTGAAGCGGCCAAAACCGGTGGTTATGCCGTAGACCACTCCATTCTCAGCTATTAATTTTTCCACCTGCTGGCGAGACTTTTTGATCTGGGCTACTGCCTTCTCTGAGAGCTTGACCTTTTCACCTTGTCGGGCACAGCTCTCTACCTTCTCGACTGAAAGTCTGTCGCCATTAATTGTTATCATTTTTGATACCCACCTTTTGTTTATTAGCCTGATAAAATATTAAAGGGATGAGGCCATGTTCAGCCTTCATCCCAGATTACTTGATTTTATCCAGTTTTGCATGTTTCTGATGCTCCGGTTATTCTTCCGGCCAACGCAGCAGGAACTGCTGAAATTTTCGTTGCTGGTCCTGCTGTCCCTGCTGAACCTGCTGAACCTGATAATCCCGCCAGTCCTGTTCAGGTCTATAGGCCTGTGCTTCAGGGGTAAAGGAGCACCGGAAACCGCTCTGCTCCGCCTGTCTCTTCTCATTTTATCTCACCATACTTATAATATTCTCCTTCGAGGCCGATTTTCCTGCCTGGAGAAAGGATTGGGTTTCTCTGAAGCAAAATTAGAATCCTTAACAGGGTATCATAATCCTTAAAATGGCAAATATCTCAACAAAATTACTTGAAAATCATTTTCGCAGTATAGCTACGAAAGTTTATTTTAGAATAATGCAATTATGGTTTTTAATTTCAAAGCAGTGCAACCCTGATAACTTATTCAATATTTATAATTATTCCTTTTTAATT
>SLJX01000201.1 GCA_007134885.1 Halanaerobiaceae bacterium | reverse complement strand
GGTGTGGAAATAATTGAAGAAGGTGGAGATCGGATCACCAGCCAGGAGGCTGTTTTGAGTATGGGAGAAGATGAGGTCTTCACTGCTGAGGGTGATGTTGAGATTGAACTGGAGATTTGATAAAGATTAGAGCTGATTAAAACTGATTAGAGATGATTAGAGCTGAGCTGATTAAAACTGATTAGAGATGATTAGAGCTCAAAGAATGCTACCCGGGAGGTTTTGAGATATGAGGTTTAAATCAACTGCTTTTGTGATTGGTGTGATCATTGTATCTCTACTTATAACCGGCAGTCATGCTGGTGCTGAAGATGCTGATTTTGAAAATATGCTGGAGAACCTGCTGCTGGCCTATGAAGCTGGCATGGAAGTGGAGGAAGCGGACATGATTGCCAGAGCTATTCCGGAATGGGAAAACATGAATCTGCCGATGCTGACGGCAGCTTTTGGGGAAGTGCTGGAAGAAGAAAATGGTGAATTTGAAACTGTTCTGGAGCAGATTCTGGAAAGGGCCCGGGAGATAACTGAAGAAGTGGAGATTGAATGAGATATGATGGGAAGAGAAAAGTAACCGGGAAAGAGTTCGGCTCTGAATAAGAGTTCGGGTCTGAGGAAAATATTTTGAATATTAAAAAATAAAGAGGCTGACTATTGTGGATTTTACAGAGTTATGATATTCTTTAAATACAATAATTTATGATATTCTTTATATTTTATATGCAATAATCATGGATTAAAAAAAGAAAATAAATTATGGCAGGTGTATATACATTGGCAGAACAGGATAGGGTTTTTTATTGGGTAGATTTGTCAGAATATGATTTAGAAACTGCAGAGGCAATGCTAAAATCTAAAAGATATTTATATGTAGGTTTTATGTGCCACCAGTCAATAGAAAAAATTCTGAAAGGATTATATGTTAGTGAATTTGAGGAAACACCACCATATTCTCATAATATAGCCAAGCTGGCTGAAAATATGGGAATTTATGAAAAGCTTAGTGAAAAACAGAAAAACTTATTTGATATATTGGGGCCATTGAATATAGAATCCAGGTATCCTTCTGATAAAGAAGAAATACTTGAGTTTCTGAACCATGAGAATTGCGAAGAATTAATTATGATGACAAAAGAGGTGGTAACATGGATAAAGAAAAAGCTATAAATTTGGCCCGGGAATATGCCAGTATTGTAACCCGTCACTTTTCTGTCAGGGAAGTGATTTTGTATGGTTCATTCGCTAATGATAGAACCCATGAGCATTCAGATATTGATATTGCTGTTATAGTAGATGAATTAGACCAGAATATAATGGAAGCCCAAGCTAAATTATTCAAATTAAGAAGAGATCTGGATTTGAGGATAGAGCCTGTTTTAATTCAGGAAGGCAAGGATAAAAGTGGTTTTAAAGAAGAGGTCTTGAAATCGGGAATAAAAGTCTATACTTCAGGTGTGATAGTTGATTAATTGATGGTAATTAACTGATGGTTGAATAAATGGTTGATTAATTGGTTGATTAAACTGGTGATAGTGTTTTGATAATGTTTAATTGTAAAAAGGTGCCGTCATTTTATTAGCGGCACAAAGAATAAGCGTCACAAAAAATACAAAAAATGCAAAAAATACAAAGGACGTTAATGTGGAGGCGTTAATGTGGATGAAGGAAATTTTAATCTTACGCTGGAGGATAATCTGCAGGGGTTTAAAAAGGCTGAATTGACCAGGATTCGCAGGAGATTTGAAATTCCCGGGATAAGTCAGCTGAATAAGGCGGAGTTAAAAGAGGCTCTGGTTGAAATGCTGCCGGAGTATCTTGATAACTGGGTGGCTAAAATGATCCGGCCAACCTGTAATGTTGTTTGGGAATTTGTTGAACAGGGGAAAATTGATACCCGGGAGAAAATAAATTCAATGTTTATTGCTGAAGAGCTGGCTGAACTGGGGCTGGTTGGGGAGAAGCCCGGCGGTGATGAGGTTTATCTCATGCCTGAGGAAATAAGAAAGGAGTTCAGGGAGGCTTTTGACGATGAGATGCAGGAAATTATTGAGTTAAATACCTTTATTGTCTCCTTTATTACCACCCATCTTTTCTATTATGGAATTATTCCTTTTGCTACCATCAGGGATAAAATAAATAATATGCTGGAAATCAACCTGAAAAGCAGTATTATCAACAATGTTATTGAAGAACACCAGAGGATTTACGGAGATATTAAAAAATCTAGACATGTTAGATCTACCTATCTTTACCATGAGATTATTGATAGATTTAAGGGTCGGTTTGAAGGTCCCGGAAGGCTGTTTCGGGAGGTTCAGGATTCTCTGGATTATTATCCATTAAAGGAAAAGGAAATTGAGTATGTGAATACTGTGGGATCAATTCCCTGGCCGGCTATCAGGGAGCTGAAAAGCAAATATCTGGATAATTATTTTGAACTGGGGGATGATCATTACGGCAAGGTAAATCTGAGACACATTGGGGATCGATTGTTTTTTCTATTTAACACGGGATTTCCCCTGGATTATCTAACTAATTTTCTGGTGGATGAGATTGAACAGCAGGGGGATGTTTCTCTAAATCAGGTTGAAATCAGGGAAATAAAGGGAATACTAGATGATTTTCGCCAGGAGGCTCACTGCTGGCTCTTAAAGGGGCATTCGGTGAAAAGCAAAGGTGAGGAATATGGTGTGGGACTTAACGACGAGGGATTCAGCCTCAAATGGGACGGGATCGATGAGGATTTTTCTGAGCATGAAGAGGATTTTTCGGAGTTTAAAGAGGATTTTTCGGAGTTTAATAATGATGGATCTCCTGATTTAGAATCATTGTTAGAATCATTGTTGGATTCGCAGTTAGAATCGCAGTTAGAATCGCAGCCAGAATCACAGTTAGAATCAACAGGAGGGTCACTGGAAGAAGCTGTGGAGTTTCTTAAAGGGAATGAGGGAGATAATTTTGATTGGGAAGAAGAAGTGGGCGATGCTGGCGGTGCTGATATTCAAGATATTGTCGATGAGGGAGAAATGCTGGGTGATGTGATTGAATTTTTAATGGAGGAAGCTATCGGGAAAAGCCAAGCGGGTTTATCTGAAGAAGAAAAGCTGGAGCAGCTCATTGAAGTATTTTTTGAGCTGTATGGTGATGATATATTTGCCGGAGTGTCTGAGGGAGAATTTGAAGAAGAAGATGAAGAGAGAAAACTGCCTACCGATGATTTTCTTTCCCGAATGGAAAGGGAAATTGACCCACAATGGAGCCTGGAAGAGATGCTGGTAAATTTGACCAAAGATGAGCTTACCAGGATCAGATGGAATTACGAGATCAGCGGCATCAGCCAGTTAAATAAAGGAGAGCTTGCCGAAGTGCTGGCAGCTCAACTCCCTGGATACTTAATCCGCTGGCTTAACCTGATAACCGGGGATTTACTGGAATATCTGCAGGCTTTTCTTTCTCCTGCCGGTCAGGCAAAATTTGTTCAGGTTCCAGCTGAATACCGGCCGGAAAACATTGTTAATGTGAGAATGTATCAGTACCTTCAGGAAAGGGGAATTCTTTTTGTCGGGAGGTATCAGGGTGATCTGATTCAGGTAATG
>SLJX01000166.1 GCA_007134885.1 Halanaerobiaceae bacterium | reverse complement strand
TTTCTGGAGGCCGGGCTTTTGCAGAAGAAATAAGCCAGAGATCATCTGGCGGTGGAGTTGATATTGAAATCAGCTTTCTCAATTATCCTGAGATCAGCGAAGAAGCCGAACTGGATTATCTAATCTTTCAGGTTTATATGGATACCCACAGCGGCGACTTAACAGACAAGAATTTTTTAGAAATTCTTGAGCTCAGCTTTGCCGGCAGCAGAATCGAGCAGCAGCATTTAAACTGGGAGTGGGAGAGCAAATCTGCCCATCACCCGGCGGCAAATTTAAGGGTATCGCTGGATGCCTTTGCCGAGCTGGCAGAAAGGCAGGAACTGCCGGAGTCTGATAGGCAATTAACACTGAAGATTGACAGTCTTCGAGGAATTGACCATGAATTTAGCTGGGAAATTACCGGCGAATACCTGACAGGGGAATTTCCGCTTGGAGCAGAAAACAGGCTGGCTGATGATTATCTGGCAGTTGTAGCTAATGAAACTTCAGGAGATCTTTCTGTGGTAGATCTTGATTCCGGAGAAGTTGTTGACTTAATAACCATTGGGGAGACAGCCGGACATGGCCTGGCCGTAAGTCCTGATGGCAGTCAGCTGTTTGCTGGTGATATGGAGACCGGAATCCTGTATTATTATGATACTGCTGAGCGGCAATTTTCTCAGGAACTTGACCTGGGAGCGGGCATCCATGGTATAGACATTACCCCGGGAGGAGAGTATTTATTCATTTCGCCGGCCGGAGAAGTAGAAGAAAATTTAATTGTGGTAGATGTGGAAAACACTGAAATAATTAAAAGATTTACCGATGAGCTTGCTGCCAATTCCAGCCATGTTGACTTTACTCCTGATGGTAATCTGGCAGTTAGTGCTGTGCTTGCTGAAAATTTAGTGCAGATAATTGAGGTTGATTCTCTGGAAGTGCTGGCTGATATCAAAGTCGGAGAAGGCCCCAACGAAGCCAGAATATCACCTGACGGCAATTATGCCTATGTAGCTAACTGGGAATCAAATGAATTAACCGTTATCAATATGAACGATTTTTCAATAGTAACGAATATTCCAGCCGGGGAGGGCACCCACGGCGTTGCTGTTTCTCCGGTTGGCCTGGAGATCTGGACGGCTAATCGCAGGAGTAATGATATTACGATAATATCTGCAGAAACTTTCGAGGTACAGGAAACAATAGCCTCTGGTGAATATGCCAATCATATTAAATTTACTCCCGATGGCAGATATGTGCTGGTAACTAATGCCAGGGCTCATGAACTTGCTGTAATCGATAGACAAACCCGGGAAATTGTTGACAGAATAAAAGTAGGCGACACCCCTCATGAAATAAACTTTATTCCCGGGCGGTAATCTTATTTATTAAATGGCTGTAAGCTAACTGGCTGCTGTTGGATAACCATGCAGCCTTTAGAAAGCTGCATATGCTATAAGCATGCAGCATTTAGAATAACTGCTTATGCTATAAGAAAGAACAGGGGATGCGAAAGAACTGGCAAATCAAAAACACCGGGAAGGTGAAAGGGCTAGAAAGACAAAGTAACAGGTATGAAAAGAACAGGGAAGGCAAAAACACCATTCTATTTGTTAAGAGCTTAAAAGAACTATTAAATCACAGGGTGAGGTTAAAATGAAGGAAAAGGGTATCGTCATTAAAGCAAAGGATGATAAAGTTCTGGTTAAGATTGAGCGACGGTCAGCCTGCGATAGATGCGAGCAGAGCTGCGGCCTGGCTGGAGACAGCAACTCCAAGCAGGATATGTATGTGGAGGTAGCAAATACAGTGCAGGCAGAGCCCGGTGATGAGGTCTGGCTTGATATGGGAGATAAGGAGATTAGAGGAGCTGCTTTTCTGGTTTACGGTTTTCCGATATTAGCCCTGATTCTGGGCTATTTTGTTTTCAGTATCCTGGGATCTGCTGTCCTGGGCTATTCTTCAGAGCCGGCAGGAATGGTGGGAGCTCTTGTTTTTCTGGGCCTGGCCTTTTTTGTGATCAACCGGGTTGATTTCTTTCTGCAGAGGAAGAGCAGATTTCAGCCCCGGTTGATAGGCAGTTCCAGCAGAGATAGATCCTCAAAGGAACCAATCAGCAGCCGGGAAGGGAAGAGAAGATAGTAGAGGAGCTGCAGTTAAGTTAGAATCTGCAGGAAAATAGTGATGCTGCTCAGACTGGTAGCTGCCGGAAAATTTGTGCAGTGACTATCAGGGATGTTATTGTTATCTATACTGTTCTGGCAGTTTTGTGGGGTGAGAGAGAAAGACTGACATTCGAATATAATCGAGATCGGCATAACTGAAATCGGCATAACCGAGATCGGCATAACTTAGATCGGCAGGGAGATAGGTGATAATGATGTCAGCAGTAGACCGGGAAGAAACAGATAAGGTCAAAAGAAGATACGATCGGATTTCTCCTGTATATAATCAGCTGGAATTTGTCATGGAAAGGATGGCGATGGCCGGTTGGCGGCAGGAGTTCTGGGAGAAGGTGAGAAAAAATTTGCAGACGGGAGATCTTATGCTGGAAGCAGGAGTGGGTACGGGGAAGAATATGCCCTATTATCCCGAAGCCGAAGAAGTGCGGATTGAAGCCATTGATATCAGCCCCGGCATGTTGAGCAGAGCAGAGTCCAGGGCCGAAGAGCTGGGAATAGAAGTCAATCTCAGGAAGATGGATATTCAGTCTCTTGACTACCCCGACAATCATTTTGACCTGATAGTAACCAGCTGTGTTTTCTGTTCGGTTCCCGATCCTGTTCTGGGATTAAAGGAGCTGAAGAGAGTCTGCAAACCAGCAGGGAAGATTCTGATGCTGGAGCACATGCTGTCGGATAAACTGGTTCTAAAAAATCTCATGAATCTCCTTAACTTCATTCCACGACATATATGGGGAGCAAACATTAATAGAAGGACAATGGAAAATATCGAAAGAGTCGGCCTTAAAGTCGCCGCTGTTAAAAACTTATGGCTTGATGTTTTCAAGGAGATCACTCTCACACCCTGACTCACACCCTGAGAAGCCCTCATCTTTTTAACCCCCTAACACATCTCAGCAACCCTCTTACCCGTCAGCTTTGTTTTTCATCCGGTACTTTTGTCTCCTACCCGGGACTCTCTCTTTAGGTACTATCTCTTTAGATACTCTCTCTTTCGGTACTCTATCTTTTACCTGGCAGTTTTGCGGTGTTCTTTCTTTCACCCGGCAGTTTTGTCCTTTACCTGATGCTGTTTTCTTTTAAACTTGAAAATATGTTCTGATATTTTCATTTATTTCATTTATTGTTTTTATTGTTGTGCACAAAGGGGCATGGCGGTTTACCTAAAATTTTAATCTTTTACCCAACAGTTTTGCCTCTCATTCGTTATATAATAATGAAAGATGAAAAAAATAAAAGATAAAAAGGCAACTACAGCTTTTTTTGGTCCAATTTCTTTAATCCTAACAAAAACAGGGAGGCAGCAGCCATGTCAAAAGAAGAAAAAATAGAACAAGAAAAAAATGAAGAAGAAAAAGAAAAAGTAGAAAATGAAGAAAGAGAAGCAAATGAAACAAAAAAAAGAAAGGAAACAAAAGAAGGAAAGGAAGAATTTGCCGGAGAA
>SLJX01000128.1 GCA_007134885.1 Halanaerobiaceae bacterium | reverse complement strand
CGGTTTCTTCTGGGGAAATATTACCCAATTTATGGTGGTGGTTATTTCTCTGGCAGGCAGTTATTATCTCTCGAGAAACTAATGGACTTAAAAAATTAACCGGCTAATTCTAACAGATTCAAATCCACTAAAACAGGACTCTTTCAACAGGACATTTTTCCTGATTGAAAAACATCCTAAGATCCCCTAAATCGCATAAAACACACTAAAATTCAGGTTGCCAGTCAGAAAAATAATGAAAATAAGAGGTGCTATCATGGAACCGGACCCTGGTAAATCTCTTGACAGCAGCAAAATATCCCGGCTTTTTCTTCTGGGACTTCCCCTGGGAATTGCCAATACCCTGCCGGGAATCAGCGGCGGTACCGTGGCCCTGATATTGCATATTTATGAGCCTCTGATCAAGGCCATTAAAAGTATTGAACTGAGATTTCTTATTCCGCTCCTGGGAGGAGTTGGTCTGGGAGTGCTGCTGGGAGCGGCCTTTATCGATCGGATTTTCGAACTTTATCCTGCCCTTATAATGGCCCTGATTGCAGGGATGATTCTGGCTTCGCTGCGGAAAACCAGGCAGGAAGCTGGCCGGGAAAGACGAGAGAGTCGGAAAAACTCAGCAGTTCAGCGGCAGAGATCAGAAAGAACAGGGGAAATCCTGAATTACTTTCTGCTGCTAGCTGGAATTTTACTGGCCCTGCTTCTCAGCCGCAGAATCGGCGGAGGTTCCGGATCTGCCGTAATTGCTGGAGAACCGGGATTTTTAAGGATATTTCTGGCCAGTGCCCTGGCCAGCATAACCATGCTTTTACCTGGAATTAGCGGCGGCAGCCTGCTGGTGCTCCTCGGTGTTTATCCCGCCTTTATTCAGGCGATTGCCCGTTTTCAGCTGCTTACCCTGCTAATCTATAATCTTGGCTCTGTCTGCGGTCTTCTGATCTTTGCCTGGCTTCTCAACTGGTTCATCGAAAATTACCGGCGGCGGTTGATGTTTTTTCTCAGCGGTTTGATCCTGGCTTCCGCAGCCCTGTCCATGCCTGCTGATCCCGGCCTGTTAGAAATGCTGCTCTTTGCTCTGGGATTTTCGGCAGTTTTCTTAATCACCGGCAGGCCCGTTGAGATTGCCTGATTATCCTGAGCCGGGTAAAAAACAGTTGCAGCAACTCCATAAATATGCATCAATTTCAAATATGCATCAATTTCATAAATATCAGTTAAATCAACTCAAAACTCAATAAGTAAGTCGACGAACCATAAATCTATGTATAATATGTATAAAATGTTATGCCAGCAGTAAAAAAACAGAGAAGGGGACTGAACATATGTCCTGGATGGTAGCAATTTAACCAACCAACAACCAATAACCAATAACCAACCACTCAATCAACTAATCAATCAACTAATCAATAAACCAACCAACCAACCAACCAACAAACCAACAAACAAACAATCAGCTAAAAAAACAATCACAGGCGCATCTCTTAATTGACAGTAAGCTAAACAAGAGCTTGATTGGACAATTTATCTATCTACCTACCTATCTATCTTTTAACAATCATCTTCAAAGAGATAACTAACAGCTTCAGTGAATTCCTGATAGATTTTTTTGCCCTCTAAGGCTTTTAAACTGGCAGTCATATTATGGTAATACCACTTCTGGCAGTCATATCCGGCATTAAATTTATCCCAGAGCCTGTCCCCCAGGCTCTTCTTATCTCTTATCATGCTTCTTATATTGGCCAGCTTGTCAGCACAGACCAGATATTTAATATCCTGCTCAGCTTCTTTTACACTTTCAATTGTATGCTTTTTTCTTTTTTCCCAGGGGGTTTTCTCCCGGTTTTCCAGTCTTTCCGAAGCGCCCAGCACCAGCCTGACTATCCTGTCATTAAATAATTTCCTCAGTTCCTCTTCTGTAAGTCCGGTATCTTCCAGAGTGTCATGCAGCAGTCCGGCAGCAATTAATTCCTCATCGTCAAAGTGATTTTGCAGGATCATTGCCACCTCCACAGGATGAACTATATAGGGAGTTTTACTTTCCTTTCTGCTGTCTCCTTGATGGCATCTGGCAGCAACTTTTAAAGCTCTGGCTATGATTTCGTTGCAGTAAATTTCCTGCATCTTAACCTTCACCTCCTGATTGGCTCGATCAATCTTTCTCCTGACCCGGACTGGATCACAGTTAAAACATTCAGGCAGCTCTTTCGCCGGCCATATTCTCCCAGGCTTTTTCCAGAGTATCCTTCAGCCAGAAAACCATCACCCCGAAAACCAGAACCTCAGCCAGAGGAAAGGCATACCAGAGGGCATCCAAACCGTAAAATCTTCCCAGGAGATACATGATTGGCAGCAGCAAAATAATTTGTCTCGAGAAAGAAATAATCAAACTGGGCAGCCCTTTTCCGATGGCCTGAAAGGTGGTGGAACCAATGATTGCCGGTCCGATGATGGGAAAGGCCAGGCTGAGGCGGGTCAGGGCAGTTACGCCGATCTCTATTAACTCCGGATCATTATTAAAGAGAGAGATTAATTGCCGGGGAAAGGCCTGAAAAATAATGAAACCGGAGGTGGTAAAGGCAAAGGCAATCAGTGTCCCGAATTTAATGGTTTTTTTCATGCGGGCCGGTTTTTGGTGGCCAAAATTATATCCCACAATTGGCATAAATCCCTGGCAGAGGCCAAAAACAGGCATGAAGACAAAGGACTGCAGCCGGAAATAGATGCCCATCACCGCAATTGCCAGCACATCAAAGCTGCCTACAATTCTGTTTACACCAAAAATCATGAAGCTTGCCAGAAACTGCATGACCATTGCCGGCAGGCCAACTTTATAAACATCTATAATAATACCAAAATCAAATTTGAATTTCTCAAATCTGATTTTGACCTGGTTATCTCCTTTAAATAGAATCCAGGCAATGAACAATCCGCTGATAAACCTGGAGAAGACGGTGGCATAGGCTGCTCCGGCCACACCAAGTTCCGGGAAAAAGCCGATGCCAAAGATCAGGAAAGGATCGATAATTATATTGATAACAGCTCCCAGGATCAAGGTGAGCATGGGGATAAAGGTGTTTCCCTCACCCCGGAGAACATCACTGGCAATCAGGGGGAAAAACATGGCCAGAGAGCCCAGGAGAATGATTCTGATATATTCCTGGCCCAGTTTAATCAACTCAGGATCTTCAGCTACAAAACCAAAAATATTTTCTGAGAAGAAAAAGCCCACCAGCCCGATTGCCAGACCGTAAAATACGGTCATGATCATAACATGCCGGGCTGCATTGCTGGCATTTTTTATCCTGCTCTCACCCAGCAGCCGTGATATCAGTGAACTGGTACCCACTCCTGTTCCCACAGCGATGGCAATTAAAACCATCTGAATGGGAAAGGCTAGAGATAGAGCAGCAAGCGCCTCCTTGCTGACCCTTCCTATATAAATACTGTCAACTACATTATAAAGAGATTGAACAGACATGCCGATGATTGCCGGTACAGAAAGCTTTATGAGCAAAGGTACTATTTTTTCGGTTCCCATACGCTCTGATTTTTTTGTTAATTGCATAATTTATCTCCTCATAAAATTTATAACTATCAACTAATTATATTACAGGGTGATT
>SLJX01000206.1 GCA_007134885.1 Halanaerobiaceae bacterium | reverse complement strand
TATAATGATGGTTTTGTTCTGCCGGTTGCCATCGATCGAGAAATGCTGTTAGCTGCCTGTCCCCGGGATGATAAAACAATCAGAGCCTATACCTGTAATTTTACCGATACCAGAAGTTTTGATCTGGACCGGATAGAGTTCAATGATGAGGTAATGTGGATTAACTATCTTCAGGGAGTGGCAAAATACCTCCAGGAATCCGGCTGCTCGCTGGGTGGTCTGGATATAGTTCTTCTGGGCGGGGTACCCCTGGGAGCAGGTTTGAGCTCTTCGGCAGCCCTGGAGGTTGCCGTTGCCTGTGCCTTGAGAGAAATATTTCAGCTGGAGATAGCAGATGAAGAACTGGCCAGCATTGCCCGCCGGGCGGAGAATGACTTTGTGGGAGTAAACTGCGGGATAATGGATCAGTTTATTTCTGTGCTGGGCTGTAAAGATAGAGCTCTTTTTCTAGACTGCCGCACCCGGGAATACGAGCTGATCCCTATCAAGGATAGCGGCTATAAAATTGTGGTAGCCGATACCAATGTGGAACATAAACTGGCTGATTCGGCCTACAACAAAAGACAGCAGGAATGCCAGCAGGGGGTGGAAATGCTAGACAACCTGCTTGAGGGGAAAATCACCAGTCTCCGGGATGTTTTTCCTGGTGAATTTGCTGCTGTTAGGGACAAACTGCCTGAAGTTATCAGAAACCGCTGCCAGCATGTTATCAGCGAAAATCAAAGGGTCAAAGATTGCCGCCGGGCCCTGCTGGATAATGATCTGGAGCGGGCGGGAGAACTCATTTCTTTATCTCATCAGAGCTTAAGAAGTCTCTATCAGGTGAGCTGTGCTGAACTGGATCTGATGGTTAATATCGCCCTGGAAATAGAAGGTGTTCTGGGCGCCCGGATGACCGGGGCAGGATTTGGCGGCAGCACCGTGAATCTGGTAGAAAATCAGGCGGTTTCAGAATTTAAAACCAGAGTGGTAAGAGAATATCAAGAAGAAACCGGCATCGATCCCGATATCTACATCTGTGAAATAGTGGATGGCTGCGGGGAAATTTTGCTGAACCGGGATGTTTAAGCGCAGATTAATACAACCATTAGCAGTCAATGCCATAAATTATAGTGTAATCTGCAGAATAGCAGTGTATCTAGCAATAGCAGTGTAATCTGCAGAATAACAGTATATCCGGCAATAACAGTGTGTCCTGCAATAGCAGTGTGTCCTGCAATAGCAGTGGGTCATACAAATAGCAGCGCCCACTACAAATAGCAGTTTAGCCTACACAATTAGTAGTTAATATCACAATTGATTATAATTTTTTGGTTTTTCGGTTATCTAGTTTATCAAACTAAGGAGGTTCTCTAGCAATGCTGTCCCTGGAAAACAGTGATAACCGTTCGGTGCGGGAAAAAAATCGTTCCCAGATTCTTCAAGCCATCAAAATGCAGGAAGCTATCTCTCGCATAGAGCTGGCCGGTCAGATTGACTTAAATCCTTCCACCATCTCTCGGGCTGTTAATGACCTGGAAGAGATGAACTTAATCCAGGAAAGAGAGGTAGGAGAATCAAGCGGAGGACGCCGACCGGTTCTCCTGGGTATAAATAAATCTGCCTATCAGATAATCGGGGTTGATATCGGGGCAACTAAAATAATTGCTGTTATAACTAACATTCAGGGAGAGATACTGGAAAAATATCACTACCGGATCGACTATCCTCAGGGCGATGTGGTGGATATCTCCCCTGAGCTGGTGCTGGAATGTCTGGAAAGAGTGCTGAAAAAATATCAGAGAAACATAAACAAATCTACCGTTACCGACAAGATCATCGGCATTGGAGTGGGAGCCCACGGGCTGGTCGATAAAGACAGAGGCAGGGTAATCTTCGCCCCTAACTTTGGCTGGCGCGACATCTATCTCCAGAAAAAAATCAAAGAGAAATTCGGTTATAAAACTATCATTGACAATGATGTTAGGGTTATGGCTCTGGGAGAATACTGGTTCGGCTACGGCCAGAACTGTGACTGCTTGATCTGTGTGAATGCCGGTTATGGAATTGGCTCGGGAATAATTTTAAACGGCCGTTTGTTTCGAGGGCACAGATCACTGGCAGGTGAGATCGGCCATACTACTGTGGCTGAAGATGGCCCCCGCTGCAACTGTGGAGATTACGGCTGCCTGGAAACCGTTGCTTCCGGGCCGGCAATCGCTAAAATGGCACGAACCAGGATCAAGCGGGGGCGAGAAAGCAGGATAACTCAAATGGTTGATGATATAAATATAAGCCGGATTACCAGTGAGCTGGTTTTTCAGGCTGCCAGGCAGGGTGACGACCTATCCCGCCAGGTGCTGGAAGAGGCTGGCAGTTATCTCGGTATTGGCATAGCCAATTTAATAAATATAATGGACCCACAGCTGGTGCTGGTAGGGGGTGGAGTCTCACGGGCTGGGGACTTTGTTTTTGCCAGCTTACGGCAGGCTGTTTCCAGAAAAACCATGGAAGATCCTCCCCCGATCAGTCCGGTAAAGCTAGGAGAGAAAACCGGCGCCATAGGATCGACGGTGCTGATTCTGGAGGAGCTATTCAAGGCTCCTGAAAGCTTTTTATCAGAGGAATTACACCGATTCTAGAAAAATAACAAACAAAAAATATTTTAAAACTAAAATTATTTTATAAAGCTTAAACTGCTGCCACTTTAATACCTCAGAGGTATTTGAGTATTTTGTTTTCTTTAAAAATCTGGAATTATATGATATAATTACTTTACAAAACTGATCCAGTTGACTCAGTACAGGTTTACTAAGTGGCTACTTTTTATTCTGCTGGTTAAATTCAAGCGGCAAAACTACCATTTAAAGGAGAAAGGGGTGGCTATTAATGTTAGAATTGATCGGTGTTGCCGTCGTCATCTTTTTGATTTATTATTATCTAGTCAGAACTGCTCCTTAATACTCTCTGTTTATACAGGAGAAAGGAAATAAGTTACTTATTTCCTTTCTCCTAAATTTTTGGGTAAGCTCAGGAATAATTTTTGAGCAAGCTCAGAAAAAAGTTTAGGCAAGAACAGGAATAAGTTGGGGGCGGGCTCCAGAATAAGCAACAAGAGAAACTGGTGATTTAATGAGGCATATTAACATTTTACTGAGCATTATCAAAAAAGATTTTCTCCATTTTTTCCGAAATAAAACAATTATGATAGTGATCCTCCTGCCGGTGCTGGCAGCTCTGTTTTTTGTGGTTATCGCTGATTTTACCCGGGAAGATTACTTTGAAGTTGGATATGTTTTGGAAGAGAGTCAGCAGGAATTCAAACCAGCAGTCGAAACTGACATTTCTCTGAGCTGGCAGCGCTATCAGGACCCGGCTGAAGCTTTCAGGGATCTGGAAGAAAACCTGGATGGGGTGCTATTTATTGAGGGCGGTAACTTTATCGCCCATCTAAATCTGGAAAATCCCACTGAAATACTGCTTATTGAAAGCTATCTGGAGAAGGCCGTCCAGGACCATTTGAATTACACCAGTCCCTATCAGTTAACCATCATAAATCAGCAGGAGATTTCAGCCGCCTCAAGCATTATTCCCATCTGGCTGACTGTAACTTTAGCGATGATTGGTATAATAATTATTTCCGGAGATCTGGCTGAAGAGAAGGAAAATAAATCACTTAACTCTATCCATATTTCTCCGATATCCACCCCGCTATTTATCAGCGGCAAGATACTATCGGGTTCTCTGCTTTCTCTGCTGACCGGAATAATTATATTTGCCTTTGCCTGGCTGAGTAATTTTGCCTATTTCAGTCCGGCAGTTTTATTTCAGAGCTTTTTTCTGATTTTAAGCGGCTCGATAACCTTCAATATTATCGGCGTTATCATAGGCTTGCAGACCGACTCCCAGGCTGCTGCCCGTTCGCTGGGCACCCTGGTATATTTTCCCGTAATAATGCCTGCTCTGATTTATCATATTTCAGATATGCTCCCGGTGCTGGCCAGATTTACCCCAACCTATTATCTGCTAGAAAGTTTTTCCAGGATTATTTTGAGGGGACAGCTCGACCTGGTAAATTGGCAGTATACATTATATATCCTGCTCTTTGCCCTGTTCCTGACTCCTGTGCTGATGGTGATTTATAAAGGGGTGTATAAATAGATGAAAAGAAGGGAAGCTTATTTTAATAAATTAAAACCGATTTTTACTGCAGCCCTGAATCCAGTCTTTAAAACAGTCTTAAAACCAGTTTTAAAATCAGCCTTAAAACCAGTTCTGATTCCAGTTCTGGTTGCAGTTTTAGTTGCAGTCCTGGCAGCCTCAATGCCGGCTCTGGCAGAGGAGGGCACTGATTTTCCTGAAGTTGAGGAATTAGCTGCCGAAATATACCGGAATTATCAGGAATATAACTTTGATAAGGTGTATGAATTTTTTCATCCTGCAATAAAGGAGTCATTATCTCGGGAAAAATATATTGCTTTTCAGGAAGAAAATCAAGAAAAATATCAGCTTGAGCTTTCCGAGATAAAAATTACTGAGGTCGAAAAGATTGAGAGCCTGCCGCGCAAATTTGACAGTTATCTGCAGGAAGATGATTATCAGGAGGCCTATGAAGCCAGCATAAATTACTTGTTAAATATCCGGTTTTTTGCTTCAGGTCATGAGAGAGAAGTTGAAACTGAGACCTATATTGTCAAATTTAATGATAATTATTATCTCGTCTGGGATCCTTCAGTTGTAGAAGAGGATGACCCGGGTGCCGGGATTGAGTGAGATGAAGCATCCGGTCAAGATAGCTAATTTGAAAAAATCCTACGGAAAGGTTAAGGCCCTCAACGGTATTTCTCTTGAGATTGCGCAAGGTGAGATCTTTGGTTTTTTAGGCCCGAATGGGGCCGGGAAAAGTACCACCATGAATATTCTTCTGGGACTGCTGCAGCCCACCTCGGGTAGCAGCAGCATTCTGGGTGAAAATTCTTCGGAATTGAGCCCGGAGATCAGGAGAAAGATCGGGGTGGTGTTTGAATACAACAACCTGTACCGCGACCTGACCGGCAGGGAAAACCTTGAGTTTTATGCCAGTCTCTATCAGGTGGAAAGCAGGAGAATAGAGGAGCTGCTGGAGCTGCTGTCTTTGACTGAGGCTGCTGATCGAAAAGTAGCAGCTTACTCCAAGGGCATGAAGCAGAGACTCCTTTTGCTGAGAGCCCTGCTGGCTGATCCAGAGATATTAATTCTGGATGAACCGACCGGCGGCCTGGATCCTCAATCGGTGGAAATCATTCATCAAACTATTGAAGATTACAGGTCAGCTAACCGGACAGTTTTTCTGGCCTCGCACTTTATGGCAGAAGTGGATAGGCTCTGCAGCAGGATCGCTTTTCTCAATCAGGGTGAAATAGTCACCATAGCTTCTCCGGATTTTTTAAAAAAATATTACGGCCAGCAAAGCATTGCTGTGAAGCTGGAAAGCATGTCTGAGGAGCAGGCCGAAGACTGCCGGCTGGAATTAAGGGGGATATTATCAGCTGAGATCTCTATTGATATTAATAAAAACAATAATATAATTGAAATTATCATTCCCCTGGAACATGCTGAACTTGGTTCCTGGATTGATCGAATAAGAAAGGACTTTCCCGTTAGTGAAATCCACAGCCGGGAGGCCTCTCTCCATCAGGTATTTATATCCCTGGCTGAAGAGCAGGAAGGCCCGGTTCTGAATGTATGATTCTGATTGTATGTTTTTACCGCTATTTCATCAAGTATTAAGTGTATCAGATCATCCGCTAACCCCTTGACACAGACCGGAATTTACTTTATAATTAACTATGCAGAAAAGAAGATTTGCTGTACGGGGGTGTACTGGATTCGCCTGTGCAGTGAATCCTCTGGCAGCGTTCCGGGGACGCCTTTCACCCGCAAAACACTGGCATCTTAAAATTATCTGCAAACGATAATAGCTACGCCCTGGCTGCCGCTTAAGGCAGCTAGCGCTCACTGTAGACGTGTCTGTCGTTTACAGCTGAGTGTCATATAAAGCAGACTAACCTCTCTCTGATGCCTGTAAGAGAGGGGGACACCTAACAGGCTGGCGTCCTGAGATCCTGTCTGTCGGAGTTCAGGGCGTGAGACGAAAAGACAGACTATGATCGTAGAAGTCAGGGGATGAACTGTGCAGTACGCGGGTTCGATTCCCGCCACCTCCACCAAATTAACCAAAATCAAATATCCTGTTTTACGCACGGGCATAGCTCAATTGGCTAGAGCACCAGACTCCAAATCTGGGTGTTGGGGGTTCAAGTCCTCCTGCCCGTGCCATTTTTATTTAGGGGAAATTATCGGGAAGATTGATATGGTGGCGCTCCTGGGCTCAAAATATTTGTCTATATCCCCGGTATTTTTATGTATATTTAGTAAATTTCGCTTCATCTGCAACCCAGATTTTTGGGCCTAAAAAACCGGATCCTGGCTGCAAGTATTTGTATCCTGACTGCAGTACTTGTATCCTGGCTGCAGTATTTGTGATATATTAGCATAAAAAAATAATGGCTCTTCTCCAAAATCGCCGGTAAAAGACAAAGCATATGCTTGAGAGCTGCAGCTGCATATTCCCTTAATTGCTGGGTTTGTAAAGAATTTCAGGTGGATGATGTTTACTTTCTCTGTCTTCAGCAATTAAGGATGCCATTTATTTGCCTCAGGGTAAGGGAGAACGGAAGGTTTTACCCGGTCGATAGGGAGAAGAACCATATTTTAAAATTTATTCTAAATTTAAATCCTCGTCAACCTCTTCTAACGTTTCTTCTGCCAGTAAATCAAAAATTGTTGTGCTCAAATCATCTCTCTCTGCAAATTCTTTATCAATAGCTTCAATAACTTCCGGATAGTCTTCCTCTTCTAAAGTTTCTATCTCACCTTCCTGCTCCAAATTTTCAGCCATTTCTTCCAAGTCGTGGTCTGGATCAAACCCTGCGAAAAATACTAATGACAGAAAAGTAAAACCATCATACAACCCTGCAAGATATGCTTCCTTTGCCTCTTCACTTAATTCAACCCAATCATAGCCAGCCATATTACCAATAGCATGAGAAGGAAAAGAGAGGGACAGAACAATAACAATGACAAAAGAAATAACTAGAAATTTCTTCATAAATTATGACCTCCTGAAGTAAGTTTTAGACTCCGATATTCAATTATATTTGCTAGATTAGGTACTTATACAGTGGTAAACCTTCATTATCTGCTTCTTATGCTGGTGTATTATATTTTCTTTCATACAAAGTCAAACTGAGCTGTATTCTTTCTTTACCCAACTCACTCTAGAACTATAAAAGCAATAGCAGCTATTGCAGTGCCTATTAAAAGAGGAAAATTCACTTATGGAATGAATTCAAATGGAATTAATTCAAAATGATATCCAGCCTGTCACCTCCCCTCCCGCATATATTATCAACTTCACCAGTTGAATTCTTAATATTATTTGCTGGATTTTGATTATCAGATATTGTCTGGAGTTTTACCTGCTGTCTGTCTTTGGTTTGTCATTAAAACATTTTTAAAAAACATGTTAAAAACATGATGAATACTATTATTACCTTAATCCCAATTTCAGGAATTTCAGGTTTTGCTGGATTAAATTATTTGAAAGTTAGCAGAAAACAAATAATAACTTAGAGGCAATTTGCTCTATTTTCCTGAGATAACTTAATAATAAGCTAATTTAATTAGTATGTATAAAATTACCATTAGTGCTTTCATATGTAAAGTAAGTATTTTACATCATTTAAGTTTTACGAAGGAGTAGAGCATGAAATGACAGGTGAAATTTGGGATGATGTTATAGAATTCTTTAAAAAGAATGCTGATAATGAGTTAGATGAAATATAGTTGCAGATTACTTTGATGTGTTTGGTAATAAAATAACTGAACAAACTCCAGATAGAATAATGAAAATATTATAATTTTATGCAGGAGAAACTAAAAATATGTAGAATTACATAAATATTAATAATTATTTAATGTTTTATATCATTAAAAGGCGAAATTAGGCAAATTGTTGGTATTTTTAGCAACAATATTCCAGTAAATGCATATAAAATAAGCAAATAAGATACCTTAACTTTTAAGTAAAATATTCAGAATATTATATCTTCAATCGAAAAGGGGAGGGGAAAGATAATGATCCGAAAAATTAAGTTTTTAGTAATGTTTCTCCTACTTGTTGGGTTATTGGTCACTCTGGTTGCCTGTGATACTGGTGGTAATGGCTTGGATATAAATGGTGATACAGTAGAGCTGATTATTTTGGTGACAGGTGAAGGGACTGTAAATCCAGAAGAAGGACCACATCAATTTGACAAAGATGAAATAATAGATTTGGAAGCTAACCCGGAAGAAAATTGGAAATTCAGTCATTGGGAAGGCGATGTGGCAGATCCAGATAGTGCTGAAACCACAATCTTTATGGATGAAGATAAGACAGTTACCGCTCACTTTGAAGAAAAAGGGGCTTATTATCAGCCCGAGGTAGTTTTAGTTCCTGAGGGAACTTCATCTGATTATTGGGATATCAATTATGATGATATAACAATAGATTATGACTTTTTCATGGGAAAATATCTGGTAACTAATGCTAATTTTGTTGAATTTCTAAATGAAAAAGATGTAACAGTAGATGGGTATTTTAAAGGTCAAAAAATGATAGATATGGATAGTGATTATGTGCAGATTGCTCATGATGGAAATGTTTTTTTCCTTAAAGAGTGGGAAGATTACGAACTAAATGAAATTGATATAGGGAACTATCCAGTGGTAGGTGTAAGCTTTTATGGTGCTTTAAGTTATTGTAATTGGTTGAGTGAAAAGGAAGATTTAGTACCAGCTTATGAAGATTGGAAATTAAAAGGTGCTCCGGAAAATGTATTTGGTTATAGATTGCCTGAATCAGATGAATGGGAATATGCAGCTCGAGGGGGAGCAGATGGTGATGAGACTATTTTTGCAGGCGGAAATAATTTGAATGCAGTAGGATGGTATTACGGCAATTCAAATGAAACAGGAAGTTCTAATTTTCAAGAACCAGGATTTAATGCAGGAAGAGGCACTCATTCTGTTGGTTTGAAACAACCAAATGAATTGGGAATATATGATATGAGCGGCAATGTAAACGAATGGACGAATACTGTACAGGCAGAATTTCGCCTTATCTTACGAGGAGGCAGCTGGGAAGACAGTTCAAATGACTGTGAAATTAATATCTTCAGCGATTCACTTCCCAATGCACCTAGTAACAGCACAGGTTTCAGGGTTGTAAAAACTAGATTTGAAATGTTTATACCACCATTTTAAAGTCTTTTACAGTTATATTGATATTGATACTGGATATTTATAGCAAGATATTTATCAAACTATTTGCAAAAGCATATTAGTTTACGGGCTATTTGATAAAAAGAAGAACCTGCCAGTATTTTAAATTAACTGGCAGGTTCTTTTCCTCACTATTAATGATATAATTAATGATATTTTGTTCTGTAAAATAATCCTCTAATTATTAGTATAGCAATATTATGAATGGGGGGAGAAATTCATGCGAAGATTATTGACAGCATTGTTAATAATTTTTGTAGCAATTGGAATCACAGGTTGTAGTGGTGCCACAATTACTGATGGTACAAATGACGATATAATTGATAGAAAATATACTTTGACAATTGAAATAGATGGCGATGGTATAGTTGAAGGTCTTATTGAAGGAGAAAATGAAATTGATGAAGACACTACTGTAGTTTTAATAGCGCTGGCAGCTGAGGGGTGGAATTTCATTAAATGGGAGGGAGATGTAGAAGACATATGTAATGAGGAAACTAGCGTTTTTATGGATGACGATAAAACAGTAAAAGTTATGTTTAAAAAAATGGCAGAAGATCAAATTATCGAGTTTGAAGATCCCAATCTTGAAGGTGCGGTAAGAGATGCTGTCGGAAAGCCAGCAGGAGATTTATATTTAAGTGATGTGGTTGGGCTAGAAGTACTATATGCAACCGAAAGAGGAATAGAATCACTTGAGGGAATACAATATCTTTTAAATCTTAAGAAGTTTTACTTTACGAAGAACAATGTAAATGATATCTCACTTCTATCTAATCTTTCAAAATTAGAAGAACTAGGATTCAGGAATAATAAAGTAAGTGATATTTCTATTTTGGCTAACCTTGCTAATCTAGCGAAGTTGAATTTTGCTGGTAATGAAGTTAGCGATATTACTTCTCTATCCAATCTTAACAATCTAGAATGGTTAAGGCTTGATAACAACGGAATAAGCGATATTTCCCCTTTAACTAATCTTACCAACTTGGAGCATTTATCCTTTGTTGGTAATGAAGTTAGCGATATTTCCCTTTTAGCTAATCTTATCAACCTGGAATGGCTTCATTTTGGAAATAACGGAGTAAGCGATATTTCTCACTTAACTAATCTAACCGACTTATTGTTGTTAAATTTTCGCGACAATAGTGTAAGTGATATTTCCCATTTGACAGTTCTTACTAATCTTAAGACATTAAGATTTGATTATAATGATGTAAGCGACATCTCTTATTTGTCTAATCTTATTAAACTAGAGTCGCTGAATTTTAATTCTAATGAAGTAATAGACATATCTCCTTTAGCTGATCTTACCAATCTAGAGGATTTGAGATTTGTTAGAAACAAAGTCAGCAATATTAACCCTCTTGTAGCTAATGTTGGACTAGGCACTGATGATTTTATAGATATGCGTTGGAATTATCTTGACCTTACTGAAGGTTCTGAGGATAGGAATAATATTGAAACACTAATTTTTAGAGATGTGAATGTAGTGTTCGAGCCCCAAATTTAAATTTGCCTGTTAAAGTAATTTGACGGTTGAATTGTTGCAGGAAATTATACTGAGTTATGTTAGGAAAGATAATGAGACAATATAAATATAAGTTGCAGTATCTGCACTATTCTTGCCCCCTGGAGGATATTAGAAGCTTCTTCTATCCCACCAGGGGGCATTTCACATTGATTTAGAAGAAAATATTTTGCCAATTTTACAGCCTGATTCCATACTTCCTTTCATCCTTTGCTAATTGGAATATCAGACAAATCATTGTTATCATAGAGGCTGTAATAATAAACTCAGTCAATAACAACTATTTTTTAATTAGTTGTATTTTTGGAACCTCGCTTGTCATTCTTTTTGCTGGAGTACAATAAAAATGTTAAAATAAAGATAAATGGGAGATGGATAATCTGGGGTGCAAAAATGCAAACAATCTGGGTTGCAGTATTTGTGATATATTAGTAAATTAGCTTGATTTTACCTAAATTTAAATTCTATTCAATTTGAGATAGGACATCTCCCAATTTGAGGGATAAAATGTATAAAACTAACAGGATTAGTCTAATGAAAAAAACCTGGATTTTAAAATTCTGAAAGTGATAGCTTGGAGGAAATTAGCTAAGTTTTCTTTATTGATTGATAGGAATGAGTTTCACCTGCATCGCAAACAATGTGAAAAAGGGATTTATAGTGGGGGGATTTAAGTGAACACCATTACAGGTATCGAGCTTGGGATTCTTTACAGCAGTACAGCAGGAGCAGCAATTTTTGGCCTGATTTTCCTTTATCTTTTTTGGCAGAGCAGGGAAGAATATTTGAAGTCATTTGCAATTTTTTGGGGATTTTCTGCTTTAACATTATTGTCGGCCACAGCAATGTATGCTGCTTTATTTCAACCCGTTTCGGATACAGTTTATTTTATCGGAATTATTTTGGCAGGAGTGTTTTTGCTTAAAGGCTCCCGGGGATTTTTTGAACAGAAGGCAAGCAAATACTGGTATATTTTAGCTGTTATTGTCCTGGGCTTAGGTATAGTGAGCGCCTCTATTATGGAGAGTGAAGTGATTCCTTTAATTTTAGCTATGACATATCTCGGACTTGCTTATCTAATAGCGGGAACTGCCTTTCTTAAAAATTCCCGGACAATAACACTAAAAACTACAGGTGGGGCTGCAGTAATTTTTGCTATAGGCACTTTCATTTTTCCTTATATCTCTCAGCAGGACTGGTTTGTACCTGCAGGCAGCACTTTCCTGGGTGGAGTGGGAACATTCTTTGGGCTTGGTTTAGTAGGAGCTTATTATGAAAGACTGCAGGATAAAGTGGTTAAGATGAGGGATAGGTATAAAAATGTGGTGAATACTCAGGAGGAATTGATATTTCGTTTTAAACCAGACACCACCCTGACTTTTGTTAACCAGGCCTCCTGCAAAAATATAGGACTTTCAAAGAAAGATATAATAGGCAGAAAATATATTGAGTTTATACCTGATGAGGACAGAGAATTTGCTTTAGGACAACTGGAAAAAGCAAAAAAAGGGCAGGAACCGCAAAAATATGAGCACAAAGTTGAAGCTGAGGGCGGAGAAACTAGATACCTCAGATGGGTTAATTATCCCATATATAATGATGCCGGGGAAATTGAGGAGTTTCAGGCCGTAGGTATGGATATTACAGAACGAAAGAAAATGGAAGAAAAATTGAGAATTAGAGAAGAACAATATCGCAAGATATTTGAATCCGCACCGATAGGAATGGAACTCAAAAACTCTGAAGGAATTATAATTGATGTAAATGAAAAATTGTGTGAGATCACCGGTTATGAGAGAGAGGAATTGATTGGTGAAAGCCAGTTTGAAACCTTAGTGCCTGAAGCTTACAAAGAGAGAGCCCGAGATGATTTTAACAAAGTACTTTCAGGCAAGGAACTGGAACAAATATTACCTTCGAGGCATAAATCAGGCAAACATTATTTTGTCAATTTGAAGGATACAAAGATCCAGCTTCCCGAAGGTGAAGAGGGGGTACTTAGCATGAGAACAGATATTACCGATAGACTGGAAGCAGAGAAGGAGTTAAAGGAAGAAAAAGAAAAATTCCAATCTCTGGCGGAAACCAGCCCTTTTGCCCTCTTTGTCTATCGGGAAAAATTTCAATATGTTAATTCCGTTCTGACAGATATGACTGGTTATTCTCGGGAAGAATTGCTGGATATGAATTTCTGGGAGGTTGTGGTGCCCGAGCACCGAGAAATGGCGAAAGAAAGAGGTTATGCTCTCCAGAAAGGAGAAGATTTTTCCTCCAATTATGAACTTAAACTGCAGAAGAAAAACGGGGAAGAAATGTGGATTTTATTTTCCGTTGCTCAGATTAATTATTATAAGGGAGAAAAAGCTGGTATAGGAACGGCTATAGATATTTCTGACCGAAAGAAGGCGGAGGAACAGCTGAGAATTAGAGAAGAACTATACCGCAAAATTTTTCAAACCTCTCCTGTGGGTATAATTCTGGAAGATTGTGAGGGCAATATCCTTGAGGTTAACGATATCCTCTGCAAAATGTCTGGTTATAGTGAAGAGGAACTCGTAGGAAAAAATGTTTTAAAAACATTAACCCCTTCTGATCAAAAAGAAAAAGCCCGAAAAAATATTAACCGAATTCTGGCAGGAAAAAATCTGGAATTTGTAGGTGAAGGCCGCAAAAAATCCGGGGAAAGATATTATGTGCATATCAGCGAAACAAAGGCCAAACTTCCCCGGGGAGAAGAAGGAATTCTTTCCATACATCTGGATATAACCGAACTCAAAGAAAAAGAAGAT
>SLJX01000045.1 GCA_007134885.1 Halanaerobiaceae bacterium | reverse complement strand
CTTCGTGTATGTCCTTTCGAGTATCTCCCTTGGAGTATGCGCCGTCGAGTAAGTCACTTTGTGTATGTCGCTTCGAGTATGTGCCGTTGAGTAAGTCACTTCGAGAAACAACAATTTCTTAAACTGGTCATTTTAGTTTAACATCTACATCTGAAAATGGTACTGCATAAATTTAAGGCAGGAAATTTGTTGTTTGTACAAATATTATCGTCTCTGGTTGCTTTCTGTCAGTGGAAAAGGGATAGGAGTATTTCAGTCATGGAAATTTAAGTTTTCAGACACATTACACATACTTTTTCTGCCCGTAAAGGGAAAGGACTAGAGAAATTATACTTATCAAAGAAAATGACCAGATAAATTATGATAAATTATTTCGCAAAAGCTGAAATATTTCTGTATTACGTGCCGAAAACTTATGTGTGCTGTACCGCAATCTTTGTAATTATCAGAAAAAATCCCAAGTAAAGGCTCAAAAAAGCTTATAAAAATTATTTTAAGTTATATCATTAAACCATAAAAAGGCCTATCAAACAAATCAATAACTGAATAAATACTACATGTAGTGTTTTATTGTTCTATTTCAGATCCTATATTTTAGATCCTATTTTTATATAGCAGCATGAAGATATATAGCAGATAGCAGCATGAAGATATATAGCAGCATGAAGAATATTTAAACCTTTTTTGAAGCGAACAGTTAAATTACAAAAATAAGCGAATCAGTTAATTACAAGAAATAAAAGAAAAAATAATTCACAATATCTCATGACAGGGATGGCACCAAACTGCTTTTACCGGTGGTCTGGTTCTGTTCTTATGTTGAGCCGGATCGCCTGGATTTGTCCGGGTACTGATTTTATCAGGCAGGAATTGTTGCTGCTTTAAAGAACTATAATTAGTAGATGCTGGTATTCAGCAATGTTTCGATGTTTGTAAGTGAATTTTTTTAATTTCTGCTGATGGGAGGGCTGGATAATGGACAAAAATAAACTGCTGCGCAGGCTGCCGGCGGTTAATGATCTGCTGGAAGAAGAAACTGCTGAGCAGCTGATTGCTGAACATAACCGGGAGCTGGTGGTGAAGGAGATCCGCCGGGTGCTGGATGAGGCCCGTTCGGAGATGCTGGGGCTGCTGGCTGAGGGAGATCTGGAACGGGCTGAAAAATTGAGCAGCAAGCTGTCACCGGCAAATCTACTGAAGCGGCTGGAGCGGGCACTGCAGGAGAAAATGAGGCCCAATCTGGCTCCGGCTGTTAATGCTACCGGGGTGATTGTCCATACCAATCTAGGCCGGTCGCTGTTGAGCCAACGGGCCCGGGAGATGGTGGAAATGGCGGGAAGCCACTACACCACCCTTGAGATTGACCGGCAGACCGGGGAAAGGGGTTCCCGCTATGATAATATTGAGGAGCTGCTCTGTGAGCTCACCGGAGCCGAGGCAGCCTTTGTGGTTAACAATAACGCGGCGGCGGTGCTGCTGGCGCTGTCGGCCCTGGCTGCTGGCCAGGAGGTTATCATCTCCCGGGGTGAGCTGATTGAAATCGGCGGTTCCTTTCGCATTCCTGACGTCATGAAACAGGGAGGTGCCCGGCTGGTTGAGGTTGGCACCACCAATAAGGTTTATGCGGAAGATTATGAGGAGGCCATTACGGAAGAGACGGCTCTGCTGCTCAAGGTTCACACCAGCAACTACCGGGTGGTGGGCTTCACCCGGGATGTCGATCTGGAGGAACTGGTGGAGGTGGGTCGGAAGCATGACCTGCCGGTGCTGGATGATCTGGGCAGCGGGGTTTTTCTCAATATGGAAGAATTTGGTCTGCAGCCGGAGCCCACAGCGGCTGAGCGGGTGGCGGCTGGAGCTGATATTGTTACCTTCAGTGGAGATAAGATACTTGGCGGTCCCCAGGCTGGAATAATTGTGGGGAAAAGCGACTACATTGCCAGGCTGAAAAAGCATCCTCTGACCCGGGCGGTGCGGGTGGATAAATATACCCTGGCTGCTCTGGAGGGGACCTTGAAGGCCTATCTTGATCCCGAGGGGGTTATTGAGGAAATACCGACCCTGAAAATGCTGAGTCTGGGAGATGCCGAGCTCAGGGAAAGGGCTGAAGATTTGAAGCAGTCAATCAAGCAGTCAATCAATAATCTACTTTCTGATGAGGGATTTTCAGTGGAGGTGGAAAAGGATATTTCCCGGGTAGGAGGAGGAGCCTATCCTCTTTCGGAACTGCCCACCAGGATTGTCAGCCTGCGCTGGTCGGCCGGTGAGATTGACCGGCTGGCGGCAGCTATTCGCACCAGTTATCCTCCGGTCTTTACCCGGCTGGCCGATGATCGGATAATTTTCGATGTTCGAACCCTGCAGTCAGGCGATGAAAAGATTATCTGCCGGGCCCTGGAATTGGCTTTACCTGAGATTTTGAATTAGGTTTAGGGTATCAGGACAGGGAATATTATTTAAATTCGGGTATCAAACAAATGCTTGCCCAGCAGATAAAAATTTTAGGCAAAAACATTTTGTTAAAACCAATCATAATTATCAGCGCCAATTCAGCAAAACCAATCATAATCAGAACTACAATTAGTTAATTTACAAATCATGATTGATTTAAGGGTGGGAACAATGACTGAGAGGACTGAAGGCTCAGCAGAAAAAAATATAATCATCGGAACAGCAGGTCATATTGATCACGGCAAGACTACCCTGATTGCTGCAATGACCGGGACCAATACTGACCGGCTTAAGGAGGAACAGGAACGGGGTATTTCAATTGACCTGGGTTTTACCGGATTTCAGCTGACGGACACCATTAAGGCCGGAATTGTTGATGTGCCGGGGCATGAGAAATTCGTTAAAAACATGCTGGCCGGGGCGGGCGGGGTGGATCTGGCCCTGCTGGTGATTGCCGCCGACGAAGGGATTATGGCCCAGACCCGGGAGCATCTGGCGATTCTCGAGCTGCTTCAGGTAAAATACGGGGTGGTGGCGATAACCAAGATCGACCTGGTTGAAGAGGAGTGGCTGGAACTGGTAATCGAGGACTGCCGGGAGCAGCTGCAGGAGAGTTTTCTGGCTGATTCTCCCATTGTGCCGGTTTCTGGAGTTACTGAAGAAGGTCTGGAGGAGCTGCAGCAGACCCTCAGGGAAGAGGCTGCTAAAATTCCCGGAAAGGACAGAGAGACCAATGCCTATTTGCCGATTGACCGGGTCTTTACCATGTCCGGTTTCGGAACGGTGATTACCGGGACGCTGGTTAGGGGTTCGCTGGAGAAAGGACGGACCATGCTGATCTATCCCGGCAACAAAGAGACCCGGATCCGCAGTATTCAGGTACATAATAAAAAGCGGGAAAAGGCCTATCCCGGGGAAAGAGTGGGAGTGAACCTGGCCGGCATTGAGAAACAGGAGATTGAGCGGGGTGATGTGCTGGCCGAGCCTGGCAGCTTGATTGCCACATCCCGGCTGGACGGCAGACTGAAGCTGCTGCCTTCCTCTCCCATGGTGATGGAACACGGCACCAGGATCCGCTTTCATATCGGAGCCCGGGAGGTTTTGGGACGGGTTTATATGATCGATAAAGAAGAAATTCTTCCAGGAGAGGAGGGGCTGGTCCAGTTCCGGCTGGAGGAAGAGGTGGTTTCCCGCTATCTGGAAAATTTTGTGGTCCGCCGCTATTCTCCTATGATTACGATTGGCGGGGGACGGGTGATAGAGAATTCACCTCCCCGGCGGCGCAAGCAGGATCCTGAGACTGTCAGGGAGCTTGAAATTAAAGAGCAGGGTACTCCGGCGGAGCGGGTGGCCCTGACTCTGGAACTGGCCGACAGGCCATTGAAAATGGAAGAACTGGTGGAAAAAACCAACCTTTCCCGGGTTGAACTCGAAGGAGTGCTGGATGAGCTGATAGCCAGGGATGAGGTTGAGGAGCTTTCCCGCTATCAGAAGCCAAGCTGGATTGCTGCTGAGGTCTGGCAGAAGGTTGCCAGGCAGAGCAGCTCTATTCTGGAGGAATTTCACCGGAATTATCCCTTGCGGCCAGGCATCAGCCGGGAGGAGCTTCGCTCCCGGCTGGAAGTTGAGCTGGCCAGCACCGAGTTTAATCAGATCATGGAGGATCTGGCGGCAGCCGGAAAACTGGTTGAACGGGAGAAGTTTCTGGCTCTGCCGGATTTTGAAGTTGATTTTTCCGGTAAGTCCGGGCGGTTCCGGAAGAATATTCTGGAGCTTTATCGGGAGAACCTCTTTGCTCCCCCGGAGTTATCGGAGCTGGACTCCCGGCTGGCTGAAAAGCTTGAAGAGTTTAGCGGAAATGAAGAAGAGAGCAGGCTGGTGCAGGAAGTGGTGCTGGCTTTAGAAAGAGAGGGCGAGCTGATTCGGATTACCCGTGATATCTATTTTACCGCCGGGGCCTATGAGAGGGCTGTTGGGCTGGTCCGGGATTTTCTTGAGGAGCAGGGGGTGATGGAGCTCAGCGATTTCCGGGATCTGCTGGGCAGCAGCCGCAAATACGCTCTGCCGCTGCTGGAGCATTTTGATGAGAAGGGAATAACCCGGCGGGAAGGGGATAAAAGATATCCCGGTGATTAGTAAATGATAGCGGGGAAATGATGGCAGAGTAATGATAGCGGAGTAATGATAGCGGGGTAATTTAAAAATAAAAACTACCGGGCATTGATAAATTGATGATTGCACTGCAAAAAAATCGATATCATAAAATTTCGAAATTATAATCCCCATCACATCAGTCATCCTGTCAATAAAACTGCCAGTAAAATAATTTTTCTCAGCAGAACCATTGATTACTTAATACCTGACTACAAGTCAGCTCAGGATACAGATATTTTATTTGCTCAATTCGTAAAATAGATTTTGCAATCAAATCAGACAGCTGATTAAGTCGAGCATCTGCCGAGCATCTGCGAACCGGCCATGACATTGATTCAGGTGTTCTATGATTCAGATGTTCTATTTTGTTTAATTTTTAAGTTGTTTAAGTAAATAGAAGGTTGAATAGATGTTGAATGGATTTAATAGCCATGTTTTAAAAAACAGTCATGTAAAAAAATGATATTTACCAGGGGGGGCATTAAAGATGATTCCCAGGGCAGGGCAAAATTCCAGATTTGGTTTAAAATCCCAAAAAACAGGGTGGCTTTCTCCAGGAGTTTCGGGCCTGAAGCTGCTGATTGTACCTCTTTTGTCTTTGCTGCTGATCCCACTGCTGCTGGTAATGGGCCTGGTGGGATTGACAGAGGAGCAGGAGGTTCAGGCTGTTGAGATTGGGGGGGAGCTGGAAACAGGGGGCAGCCTATCCTATCTGGATGGCAGCTTTTACACCTCGCTGATTGGCCGGGGAGAATTTGAACTATTTCTTCCAGCGACTGCTGCCGTGGAACCCCGGCTGGTGGCCCAGGGCTGGCTGGACAGCGCCGGGAAGGCCGATTTTGGTTTTAAATATCTCTATCTGAGAAGACCTTTCGACCAGGGACACTTTACTGTGGGTCGACAGCCGGTTTCCTGGTCCTACGGGGCAATGCTCAATCTGCTGGATTATGGCATCGGCATAGATGGTCTGGCCGGGGAGACGGTTACACCGGGCATTGATGGCCTGCGCTATTTTCATTCCCTGGGAGGGGGACGTAGTTTTCAGGCGGTTGTTTCCTTCCCGGCTCTGACGGTGGAGGCGGATCAGCTAGGACTGGGAACCAGGCTGAGACTGCCGGCTCCGGGATATGATTTAAGTTTTAATCTGAGCTATAAACCGCTGCCTGTTCCCTGGCTGCCGGAGATTGACAGCGATCACCTTTTCCGGGGCGGGGTGACCTACAGCGGTGATCTTCAGGATTTTGGCATCTATGGTTCCCTGGGTTATTTTGACTTTGATCAGCAGGACCTGGATGATATTATGCTGCAGCTGGGGCTGGATTACAGCTGGTTGATCGGGGAATTTGATGACCGGCTGGTATTTCTCCAGGCTGAATATCTCAGGTTTCTTCAAAATGACTTTAATTTCGGTCAGCTGGCCGGAATGCTGGGTGACCAGCAGTCGGTAGAAGGTGATAATGGTCTGCCAGCTCCGGATAATGGAGCTGAGGAGGGTCCAGCAGCTGGCCCGGGAGCTGCTGGCATTATGGCCGGCAGGGATCTCTTTATCCTGAATATCTCGACCCAGCTTGATCCTTTTTCCAGCCTGGGGCTGGCTCTGCTCACCGAGACCGGGGACTGGGTAACAGCTGCTACCCCCTATTATCTCAATGATCTGGGGGGAGGACTGGAGTTGAGACTGGATGGTTCGGTCCTGGTTGATGCTGAAGGTGAAATTTATCCCGGGGTTTCGGCCAGCCTGACCTACAGTTTTTGAGGTGCTATAATTTGATTGCACTGCATAAAGTCGATATAATCAAAATTTCGAAATTATAATCCCTTTCTTATCAGTCATCCTGTCAGTCAAATTGCCAGTAAAATGAATTTTCTTAGTGGAACCATAATTTAGCAAATAGTTAATATTTATTCCCAGGGATAGCAACTTCAGGACTGCTTTTAAAAAATTTGATAATATTTTGATAATATGAAGCTTTACTATCAAATCCTGGTGGCAACTAAAAGGATATGGTGATTTCTTTATTGTAAAATAACTACAAAACAAGTGTGAAAATAACTGCAAAAAAGTGGGGCAAAAGTTTTAACCCTCTCTGGATATTATTGAGAAAATGTGATAGGATAGAGAATATAGTAGGATTAATTTTTCTGCCGGGAGCTAACTGATAGTGCAGGGGGTTTGCCGGGGATGCAGGGAGACTTCCTGGACTGCAGTGAGACTACCGGGATGTACGATGAAAAAAGGAAAGGGTGAAAACTTCCGAAGATGAAGAGGCAATAATCGGTAAACCGTAGAAATTAAATACTACCAGGTATGACCTGGGAACCGATTATGCCTCGGGAGTTCTATGCCCGAAGATCAGCAGCTTTATCATGGCAGAATGATTACTTGAAACGATTTTTTTAAGCTAAATTCTGCTCTGAGCAGAGGACCAATCTGAAGAGGCTGTTTTCTTTAATCTGTGAGAAGATCTAAGGATTATATTTTATCTAGCAGACTGCTTGCTCTAAAATTAAATTTAAACTATAATAACAGGAACAAACAGCAATATAAGCAGCAAACAATCAAACAATAAGCAGATAAACAATAAGCAGAATAAATCAGAAAAAGCAACATAGTCAATTAGTAAACGCAGCAGAATAAATCAGCAAAAGCGGCTGAATCAATCAGCAAAGGAAGCAGGATAAATCTGCAAAAAGAAGCTGTTCTCTCCTTTAACTTTAAAAGCTTTCTGACTCCAAAGAACTATTGTGTTTTACTGTTTAAATGTTTCAACTGTTTTTTTGTGATTAAACTTTTTTTGTGATTAAACTTTTTGTTTGCGATTGATTTTTATTGTGATTAGCTGTTATATATGTGATTAGCTGTTATAGAGTTTTAGCTTTTCTGGTGATCTGAAATGAGGCTTGATCTCGATTCAAAAGCGGTTTCCTGGGTCCGACCTGGATGAGTATTTTAATCACAGGTGGGATTTTTCTTTTTTGCTGGAGGTTTGAACCAGGCTGTATCAGGTCTTAGCCAGACCTTAAATCCGGCATTTTGACTTTCATTTTTTCTTACATTTTGTTTTACTTAAAATTGCAGGAATTTTATTTAAAATTACAGGAAACTGCAGGAGCTGATATTATGACGATTCTGGAAGTAAATAATCTTAAGTTGACACTGGGAAATAATAAAATTCTGAAGGATGTCAGACTGACTGTTGCTGATGGGGACCGGATCGGGCTGGTGGGACCCAATGGTGCCGGGAAAACTACTCTGGCCCGGATAATCAGAGGTGAGCTGGAGCCTGATTCCGGCCAGCTCTACTGGCACAGGGATAATATCAGGGTGGGCTATCTGGAGCAGGAGGTCCACTTTGGATATGACAGTTTTGCCGGTCTATGGCAGGAGGAGGCTGATGGCCGGAAGCTGGGCAGGTTTATGGCTGAGGCCAGCCGGCTGGGTCTGGCTGAGATTAAAAACTGGCCCCCGGAGAAGTTTGCCACTTTAAGCGGTGGTGAAGAGATGAAGCTGGCTCTGGCCAGGCTGAAGGCTGAAGAGCCCGGGCTGTTGATTCTGGATGAGCCGACCAATCATCTGGATTTTTGGGGGATTGACTGGCTGATCCAGGAGATGAAGGAACTCAATGCTTCCGTCATGATAATCTCTCATGACAGATATTTTCTTGATCAGGTGGTGGAACGGATCATTGAGCTGGAGCAGGGCAGAAGCCGGGAGTTTGCAGGGAATTACAGCCAGTACCGGGAAAAGAAACAGAGGCTGAGAGAGGCCCGCCGCCGGCAGTATCAGGAGAGGCTGAAGGAGCAGCAGAAACTTGAAGAAGAAATAAAAAAATTGAACTGCTGGGCTGAGGAGGGCCACCGGAAATCGACCAGCCGGGATATGGAGAACAAAAAAGGTGGCAAAGAGTATTTCCGCAAGAAGTCTGCCAAACTGGACAGCCAGGCTAAGTCCCGGGTCAAGAGGCTGCGGAGAAAACAGGAAGAACTGGAGCGGCCTCTCGAGGAGCCGGAGATTAACTTTTCCCTGATTGAGCCCGGACGGGTGGGGCGGAGGATAATTGAAGCCCGGGATCTTTCCCTGAGCTTTGCCGGTCGGGAAATTTTTCCGGCTTCCTCTTTCGTGATCCAGCGGGGTCAAAAGGTGGGTGTAATTGGAGCCAACGGCTCCGGGAAAACCAGCCTGTTTTGCATGCTGCTGGGCGTGCTGGAACCGACTTCCGGATGGGTTAAAGTCAGCCGGGGTGCAAAGATTGGCTATCTCAGTCAGCTGGCCCGAGATTTTCAGGGTGAGCAGGGAGTAAAGCCAGATGAGAGAGATAAGCGGCATAAAGAATATAGGGAATATGATTGGGAATATGGGGTAGATGAGAGAGGCAAAGGAAATAGAGGAGAAAGAAGTAATAGGGCAGATAAGAGCGGCAGTGAAAATAGAGGAGAAATATATAATAGGGCGGAGGATAAAGGTGGGGGAAAAAGAGGGAAAAGAGGGAAAAAAAGTGATAGTTCAAATAAGAATGGCAGTGGAAACAGAGGGATAAGAACTGATAATAGAGAAGAGAGAGACGGGAGCAATAATGGAGAGGATCGAGATAGTACAGTTCAGAGAAAGGGAGAAAATAAAACAGAAGGAAAAGGTAGGGCAAACAGAAGAGGTAGAGGAAATTGGAGAAAGTTGGAAGATAAGCTTCCCCTGGAAGTGATGACATCAACTTCGGGCTTTTATACTCAGGAAGCCCGGACTCTGCTGGCCTGTATGGGTATTACTGCAGAGAAGCTGGAGAGACCTTTAAATAAACTCAGCACCGGAGAAAAGGTCAGGATTAAATTTGCGGATATGATTTTAAACCAGGTGGAGCTGATGCTGCTGGATGAGCCGACCAACCATCTTGATCTCTATACCCGGGAGGAGATTGAGGCCGGGCTGAAGGGATATTCCGGGACACTTCTGATTGTAACTCATGACCGCCACCTGCTGGAGAAGATCTGCGATCGTTATCTGGTCTTTACCGTAAAGGGAATTGAGGTTTTTCCCGCCAGGTTGGATGAGGCTTTGCGGAGAGCCGGGTTTAAAGACGCTGCTGAACTAAAAGGAGAAGAAGATAAAACAGGCGAAGGAAGCGAAGAAGGCGAAGAAGATGAAACAGGTGTAGAAGGTAAAGAAGAAGCAGGAGGTAAAGAAGGTGCAGAAGGAGAAAAAGTTAAAGAAGGTGAGTTGAAAACCGAACTTCTGCTGTCAGATCCCATGCGGAAGAGAATGGTCCGGGAAAACAAAAAATCCCGGATCTTGAGTCAGATCAGCAGCCTCAAGGCCAGGCAGAAAAACAGAGAACATGAAGAGGAGATAGCTAAACTGGAGAAAGAATATAGCAGCCTTATCGCAGGAAAATGATTGAGGAGTTCTCATAATTAAGCTTCAGGAACTGAAGTGTCAAAGGATTAATTAAATGATAATTAAAAGGTTAACAGCCAATGACCAGAAAAATCAGGAGGATGATAAGATGCCGGTTGAAAGAGATCTGCTGCAGGAGCTTGCTGAAAATACTTATTTACTGCAGGCCAGCGATAGTGAAGTGCCGGAGCCTAATATCGGGATTATAATTACCGGGGGAGGAACAATTTTAGTGGATGCCGGTAATGGTCCTGATCAGGCAGAATATATCAAGCAGGCTCTGGCTGAGATTGAGGCTCCCCCGGCAAAATATCTGATTTTCACCCACCATCACTGGGATCATGTTTTTGGAGCTCAGGAGTTTGAAGCCCCGGCTATTGCCGGTGAGAGGTGCTATCAGTATCTTAAAACCTACAGCCAGGAAACCTGGAACGAGGAGAATTTAAAAGAAAGCATCCGGAAAAATCCAAAATACAAAAAGACTCATGAAGATCAGATGCAGGTGATTGAGAACTGGGACAGCTTTGAAATAATTCTCCCGGAAATTGTTTTTGAGGAGAAGCTGCTGCTTCATTTTCCGGACAGAGAACTTGTCCTGCAGCAGGTTGGTGGCCAGCACAGTGAAGATTCGATAGTGGTGAAGGACTATCAGGCCGGGGTGATGTTCCTGGGTGATTCTTTCTATGCTCCTCCGGAATATCGAAATACCTCGGGTTCCAAAATTAACTGGTCCTTTCTCCAGGAGCTGCTGGAGGATGAGATAGAACTCTATGCTCACAGCCACGGTAACAGTTTGAGCCGGAGAGCGGTTAAAAGACTGCTGGAAAGACATCTGGATTAGCCTGGATTAGCCTGGAGTTTCTGGATTCAGATGGATACAACTGTCGAAAAACAGACAGCTGCCAGCAGGGCAGGCAGGAGCCAGCAGCTGTCAGCAGTGCTTGACCTGAAAATCTAGAAAGAATATAGAAATAATATTTTATTGGGCATATTGACAAGTGCACAGGGAGGTTATATACTTACAGAATAAATTATAAACATTGTAAAAACTTAGAAATTCATCTTGAATAATTTTCGGAAAAATCTTTCTGAGGATCTCCCTGAGGGTTCCTCTGAGGTTCATCTAAAGGTCTCTCTGAATAGCATAAATTAACGGGTATTAACCGGAATAGGTGTGTTGCCGGCAGTCTGGAACCGGAGCAACTGCAGCAGCCTATCAGCTAAACTGAATCACATTTGGGGAAGTCTATTAGTGGGACTGAATCACATTCGGGAAAAAAGCTAAACCGGTAACAAATGTTTCAGCTGAAGAGAGGATCAAACTGACATAACTGTCAGTTCTGGTGTAAGGTTAACGAGTGGAAGGAACTGGAATCTGGAGACAGAAATCTGGCAGAAGAATTTGGGGATAATGTCAATGGATAATGTGAATGATAATGTCAATGGATAATGTCAATGAATAATGTGAATGATAATGTCAATGAAAGATGTCCATGGAAAAGGTCAATGGATAATACCAATGGAAAATGGAACAGGATCCATTGTAACAGGAATAGTCAAAAATCGGGCCGAAAAGGAATGTTTAAAGCTCCAGGTAAATCCAGATTAAACCGGCCCGAATGGGGTATGTTAAAGGGGATTAAAAAGGGGGGTACTGAATGGAACCTTCAATCATTACCAGAGAGAAAATGCTGCTGGTGGGACTGGTCGAAACCGGTCAGAAAATTGGAGATATCGACATATGCGGTTTATGGAACAGCTTTGAAAAGTATATGTTTGAAATTGAAAATTCGAGCACCGAGCTGGGATATGAACTGCATCAGGATATTCCCGGAGGTAAGAATGGAGCTCCCAGGCACTGCTGCCTGGTGGCGGTGGAGGTCAGCGAAATAGGGGCAGTGCCGGACGAGTGTTTTGTAAAGGTTGTTCCGGCAGGAAGATATGCTGTTTTTACCCATCAATTTAAGGACGGCACCTATGGTCAGGCCTTTAAAAAGGCTTATGACTGGCTGGAAGATTCAGATTTAAGTCTGGCTCATCAGTTTGATATTCAGGTTTTTGATGAGAATTTCAAGGGTGCCGGTGATCCGGATTCCCGGATGGAAATATATATACCAGTGAGATGATTTATCCAGCTAGATTTATCCAGCTAGAAATTTTATTTTTGGATTTTCCAGGTGAAATCAGAAGGGGGAGGTTAGGCTGATGGATAATTTGACCGGGTTTGAAATTCTAATTTTGATAATATTTTTTGCCTTTGCTCTGCTGGGGATTGCCAGACCCGAGTTGTTATTGAACCTGCAGAAAAAAGTTTACAGACTGATCGGGGTTCAATACAATTACAGCAATCGAACCATAGCAATTATCAGAGGCCTTATGGTTGTTATTCTGGTGATTGTGGTTTATGCTATATTTATTTTATGATTATACTCTGGCTGATCTGGTTTAACTTTATAGTAGCAGGTAAATTTTTCATTTATTTTTGGGCCCCATAAGCCCCATAGGGGCCTGGAAGTTTATTTTGAAAATAAGGGAATAAGCTTGTTTTTTCTGATAATTGTGAAGATTGCAGGACTGAACACATAAGTTTCCTGTGCGTAATACAGAAAAAATCAGCTTTTGCGAAATATTTACTCCGGTCATTATTCTTTATGTGCAGAAAAAGTATGTGTAATATGTCTGAAAACTTCAATTTCGATGACTAATATACATCTAGCCTTTCCCGGCTGGTAGAAAGCTACTGGAATCAATTATATTTTTTAGATAACAATTTCTGAACTTGAAAATATGCAGTTTTATTTTCAGCTATTATTGGGTTGCGTAGGGGCATTTGGGTTTGCCTTTTAATAATCAAGTTGTGTCAAGGCCTGGGTTTCTGTTATTTCAGCAGGCCTGTATTCAAGCAGGCCTGAAAATTAAACTGGGGTGGAGAGGATAAAAAAATGAGTCTGAGCAGGAGCAGGATAATCAGAATAATTCTGATTGCTCTGGGATTGGTCGTTCTGGGAACAGCGGGTAGCCTCTTTTATTTCTCCCGGGGGCTGCAGGAAGGGGCTGCCCTGGAAATCGGGGAGATTTATCCGGCAAAGCAGGAGGATGGCCGATATACTGGCAGTTATGATTTTCGCAGGTGGTCAAATGAGCTGGAAGTTGTGGTGGAAAACGGGGAAATAATTGAGATAAGGTTGCTGGATGATATGATGGTGGTGGACGGAGAACTGGCAGATAAAATATTTTCCCGGGTCATAGCAAGACAGAGCCTCGAAATCGATCTCGTGGGAGGAGCTACTGTCAGCAGCAAGGCTTATCTTAAAGCTCTTGAGAATGCCTTTTAAGATGATATTTGTTGATATCATACTACAGCGAAGTGGGTGTCAGGTGCCGAATTGTCAGGCACCGGCTGTCAGGTTATGAGTGTCAGCCACCAAACTTTAAGGTAAAGAGTGTCAGGCAGTGAACTATCTGGTGCCGATTGTCAGGAACCGGTTTTAATTATTAAGATGGCTTAATTTATTAGCATATAGTTAACCCTATCTGTCAGCTGCAGCTTTTGAAAGCCAAGATGGTTTATGCTTCAGGAAAAGAATAGAAAAACAGATTAAAGGGCAATTTCAATATCAGAAAAGAGAGGAAAATGCAAGATGAAAACTTTACTGGCTTATGCTTCCAAGCATGGCACCACCCGGAAAGCTGCTGAAAAACTGGCCGGACAGCTCGAGGGGGAGGTTAAAATTATCAATTTGAAGGAGAGAGCTTCCCGGAATGTCAGGATCGAGGACTATGAGCGGGTAATTGTCGGGGGCTCAATCCATATCGGAAAAATCCAAAAATCAGTCAGGAAATTCTGTCAGGCAAATCTGGAGAAGCTGCTGGAGGTAAAGCAGCTAGGTCTTTTTATTTGCTGTGCCGAAGAAAAGGAAAAAGCCCTGGAGCAGATGGAAAATGCCTTTCCCGCGGAACTCCTGGAGAAGGCTGCTGCTAAAGGGCTCTTTGGTCATGAATTTAATCTGGAAAAAATGAGCTTTATCTCCCGGGCCATGATAAAAAAGGTGGCAGGAGTGGAGAAGAGTGAGTCAAAGATCAAGGACGAGAACATCAAGCAATTTGCTGAGGATCTGGTATAACAGTATCTGGCATAACAGGAACGGGCATGACAATGCCTGGCATAACAAAATCTGGTATAACAGTATCTGGCATAACAGGAACGGGCATGACAAT
>SLJX01000051.1 GCA_007134885.1 Halanaerobiaceae bacterium | reverse complement strand
TCTTTGCTGAACTGGGAGAAAAGCGGGGCTTCCTGAGCCAGGAACTTTTGGAGAAGATAGCAGGAGAAAGTTCAATTCAGGATATAGAAGAAATACCCCGGGATATCAGGAAGCTTTTTGTTACCTCCCATGATATCAAGCCAGAATGGCATGTTAAAACCCAGGCAGCCTTTCAGAAATATGTTGATAATGCTGTCAGCAAAACAGTCAACTTCCGCAACGAAGCCGTGGAAGAGGATGTCAAGGAGGTTTATGAGCTGGCCTATGAACTGGGCTGCAAGGGAGTCACCATCTACCGGGATGGCAGCCGTTCCCGGCAGGTTCTGACAACCGACAGTAGTAAACAGAAAAAATCCCGGCAGGGGATAACCAAACGACCCCGTCCCACCGTTACGGTAGGTACCACAGAAAAAACCCTGATAGGCTGCGGCAAGCTTTATATCACCATCAATTCCGATCAGGAGGGAATCTGTGAAGTCTTTACCACTACCGGCAAGGGAGGGGGCTGCCATGCTCAATCCGAAGCAATCAGCCGGCTGGCCTCGCTGGTTTTAAGAAGCGGCATAGCAATAGAGGAGGTTACCAGTCAGCTTAAGGGGATCAGATGCGAGGCGGCTATGATTCGCAGTGAGGTCAAAAATCTCTCCTGCCCCGACGCCATCGGACGAGCCCTGGAGGTCTTTCAGGAAAATGCCGAAAATGGCAGGATTGATGCTGCCAGAATTCAGCATGACTCCGAAGTGGTTAAGAAAAAAGCCGCCCGGGCCGCCCGGGGTCTGCAGACCGATAACCCCATGAGGTCCGGTGAGCTGAGAGCCTGCCCGGAATGCAGTCAGGCTCTGGAAAGTGATGGCGGCTGTGTTGTCTGCCGCAGCTGCGGCTGGTCCCGCTGCGGTTAGTGGGTTAATGCGATTAGAAGCAACTTTTCCCGGTTTGGTTTAAGTTATTCAGAGCTCTACCGTTATTTATAGCTCTACCCAGCCCCGGGCGGCCATGGCCTCGGTAAGCCGGTTAATGGCTACCATGTAAGCAGCCGTCCGGAAAGTAACTCCCCGTTCTTCGGCCATCTCATTGGTCCGGTTAAAGGCGCTGACCATTACTTTTTCCAGCTTCTGATCGACTTCTTCTCTGTCCCAGTAATAATTATAGAGGTTCTGGACCCATTCAAAGTAGGAAACCGTAACTCCCCCGGCATTGGCCAGAATATCGGGAATAACCAGGGTGCCTCCTTTATTTAAAACCCGGTCAGCTTCAGGAGTGGTCGGTCCGTTAGCAGCTTCTGCTATTATTTTAGCATTGATATTGCCAACATTCTCTTTATTTATTTGATTTTCCAGGGCAGCCGGAACCAGAATATCGCATTCTAAAGCCAGCAGTTCTTTATTGCTGATATTTTTTACACTGCCGGGATAACCCTGTAACTCTCCATTTTCGTTCTTAAAATCCCGGAGCTTTTCGGCATTTAAACCGTCAGGATTATAGACTCCACCGCTGGAATCGTTGGCAGCAATAACTTTACAGCCCAGCTCCCGCAGAAAAATCCCGCTGAAGCTGCCAGCATTGCCATAACCCTGAATAACAACAGTGGCTCCCTCCAGGTCCAGGCCGATCTTTTTAGCCCCTTCCCGGGTGACATACATCAGGCCCCGGGCTGTAGCCGAATCCCGGCCGTAGGAACCTCCCAGTATTCTAGGTTTCCCGGTCACCAGCCCAGGAGAATAAACTCCTTTTATTTTTGAAAACTCATCCATAAACCAGCTCATAACCTGAGCATCGGTATAAACATCCGGTGCAGGTATATCTTTTTCCGGACCTATGATCGGCTCCAGGGCCTGGATAAAGCGGCGAGAAAGTTTTTCCAGCTCGGTCTTGCTCATCTCCTTGGGATTGCAGAGCACTCCTCCCTTGGCACCGCCGTAGGGAATTCCCACCAGAGCACACTTGAAGGTCATCCAGGCCGCCAGGGCCTCAACTTCCTCCATCTCCACCTGGGGATGAAATCTAATACCTCCTTTGGTCGGCCCCAACACATCGTTATGCTGGCAGCGAAAGCCCTTAAAGACCCTTATGCCTCCATCATCCATCCGGACCGGAATCGAGACTATCAGGGTACGCATCGGTTCCTTCAGCAGGGCTCTGACCTGAGGATCCAGGTTTAACTCATTAGCGGCCTCTTCCAGCTGGCTTAAAACCACCTCATAAATTTTAAATTCTTTATTCTTGGACATTTTTTCTCCCCCCCTGTGATTATAATCCTTCCTAATCCTCTTTCAAAATTAATGAGAAACAATATTAATCTCTTTAAATACCTCAAGCCAATAACTAATCACCAGTCTGACATATTTCCGCCAGCACACCCCTGGTGCTGGCAGGATTTATAAAAATAATCTTTTTGTTACCTGCTCCCTGAGCAGGCTCCTCGCCAATGAATCTGACTCCGGCCTCTTTCATTTCTTTGACTCTGGTTTCGATATCATCCACTTCTACTGCTATATGGTGAATTCCTTCCCCTCTTTTTTCCAGATGGCGGGCAATCGGGCTCTCTTCATCAAGAGGTTCCAGCAGTTCTATCTTGCTTTCCCCTATTTTCAGAAAGGCAACCTTAACTCCCTGCTCCTTCACCTCCTCCTCTCCCTGATAATTCAATCCCAGAGCATCCCGATAAAATTTCAGGCCCTCGGTCAGGCTTTCAACGGCAATACCGATGTGATCAATTTTCATGATTACCCTGCTCCTTTTTAAAAGACTTCACCAATTGTTCGACTGCCGTATAGGGATCGGTCTTCCTCGTTGATATTCCGGTAAGTATTTCCTGAAAATATGAGCTTTCTAGCAGGGGATCGATAAAGTGGTTCCTTAAATATTCTTCCATGAGATGAACGACATGATTGCGAATCACCCTGCTGCGATTATTTCTTTCCTTCCAGCTCCGGGATAAAAAGTCTCTATGCCGGGCTACAGCCTTTTTAAGTTCCTCTATGCCCTCACCTTCAGTGGCAATTGTCTTAACTATGGGAACCTGCCAGGCTGAGACACTGCAGGAATGATTCTGCCTGTCCTTCATCTCAAGCATCTGTTTGAGAATCAGCTCCATCCGGCTGGCTGCAGGCTGATCGGCCTTATTGAGAATAAAAATATCACCGGCTTCCATCAGGCCAGCCTTAAAGGACTGAATTTCATCTCCAGCCTCGGGAACTGTTACCACCATTGTGGTATCAGCCAGTCTGACTATATCTATCTCATTCTGACCTACACCTACGGTTTCAATAACAATCTTCTGAAAACCGGCGGCTGATAGTACCACCACCGTATCAAAAATAGCAGGATTAAGACCACCCAGATATCCTCTGGTGGCCATGCTGCGGATGAAGACATTCTTTTCCGTGCTGATTCCCCCCATACGAATCCGATCCCCCAGGAGAGCACCTCCACTGAACTCACTGCTGGGGTCGATGGCAATAACTGCCACCTTTTCCCCTTCAGCAATCCAGGAAAGAACCAGCTTTTCCACCAGGGTGCTCTTGCCGCTGCCCGGTGGTCCTGTTATCCCGGCCAGATAGGCCAGTTCCGCATCCCGGTAAAGCTCCTTCAGCAGGGGGAAAGCCTGCTGACGCTGGTTTTCCACCATGGAGATAACCCGGGCTATTATTTCTTCATCTCCAGACCGTACACCCTTGGCAGAAATCTTCATGGTTACTCATTCAGTTCCTGCTGGATAAAGTCTACAATTCTACTAATAGGAGTGCCTGGTTTAAATATCTCTTTAATTCCGATATCCTTAAGCTTTTGATGGTCATCATCGGGAATCGTTCCTCCAGCCAGCACCAGCACATCATTTCTGCCGGTCTCAGTTAATTTTTCCATAATTACCGGAAAAAGCTCTCCATGGGCACCTGAGAGAATA
>SLJX01000078.1 GCA_007134885.1 Halanaerobiaceae bacterium | reverse complement strand
ATTTCCAGCAGAGAATCAGCACCAATAACAGGCTGGTTAATTATACCCTGGGACAGCTTTTTTACTGTGGGGTTCTGGAAGACGAAAAACTGTTTGAACTGGTTGATGAGTGGTTTGATTTTGATATAGACCGGGAGTATTATTTTTTGCTTCTGGAGGAATGGAGAAAACTTAATCCGGTTTTTGAGAAATATGAATTTGGTCACAGGGGTATTTTTTATTCTCTGGCTCATGTAGAAGATCCTTTGAGGATAGTAGAGGAACAGGAGAACCGAAGGGAAATTGAATATTACCGTGCCACAAAAAGTGAAATTGAGTTTGCAGCGAATAATTATATCCCCCGAGAGGCTAAGAAGGTGAAGGGAATGAAGGATTTTCTCAAAAGGAAACATATTGAGCTGGATAATTCCCGGGCAATGATTGATGTCAAGGAGACGGATTTTGGTCAAATTTTGTATAACATGATTAATAACACCTATGAGAAGGAAAGAATTCTGACCGAGCTGCAGGTGATAATCTCCGGAATGAGGGAAGAGGATACTGGTGATTTGCTGGGGATTATTTCCGATTTTCATAACAGCATTCCTCACTGGGCTCTTAAAGGGCATTCTCCTGATGATGTTTACAGAAGTTTAAGTTGATTATTTCGGAAGTTTTGCTGATTTTCTCAGAAGTTTAAGCTGATTTTCTCAGGTTGGGCTGGGAATTATTAGAAGCAGCCAGGGTACTGGTAAAAGATTTATTAAAAACCGGGTTGAGGGCTATTTGCGGGCAGGGAAGTAGAGGAAGCGGATATGATTGCGAGAGCTATTCCGGAATCAGGGCTATTCCGGAATGAGTAAAATGTCCCTGCCGATGCTGACGGCAGCTTTTGGGGAAATGCTGGAAGAAGAAAATGGAGAATTTGAAACTGTTCTGGAGCAGATTCTGGAAAGGCTGTCATTATATTTGTCGAGTTTTATTTGTCGAAAAATAGGGGGGAACCCGGTACCACCATTTTTGCAGGAGGAGATTGAAATGACTGATAATAATAACTCCGGATTTTTGAACGGGAAAACACTAGATAAAATGGGCAGTGAGATTCAGGTTGATCGGGTGGGTCTGAAAGATTTCTGCCAGCAGCACAGGGTGCTGACACTTTATCTTTTTGGGTCCTATTTAAAGGGCAAGGCTGATAAATTTAGCGATCTTGATCTGGGGATATTGTTTTTTCCTGAAGCGGTGGAAGAAAATACCAGAGTTAATTATCAGATGTATTTTCTGGAATCTTTAAAGCAGTTTTTTTCCTGCAGGAAGCAGGGAAATCAAAACAGGAAGTTTGAGATCGACCTGGTTTTCATGCAGCGCTCAGGGATTATGATAAATTTTCGGATAGTAACCTCAGGTGAAGTTCTTTTTTCAGCTGATGAGGAGCAGAGGAAAAAGTTCGAAGACTATGCTATTTGCAGGGGGCTTGATTTTAAATTTGAACAAAAACTTTATGATCGGGAATTGAGAAAAAATATCAGGGGAGAGAAGTAATTAAAGTGGGATAAAAAAGGAGAATAAAAATGGTAGAGCAGGAAGTTATCATGGAAAGGATTAGTATTATAAAAAACTCTCTTAAAAGATTGCGGGAGCTGTCAAGGCTGTCAGAAAAAGAATTTAAAGGGGATCGGGATAATTTTGCTGTGGCAGAACACCACCTGCACCGCTCTTTAGAGGCTGTACTGGATATAGGGCGCCATATATGTTCCAGTGAAAATTATGGACGTCCTGAAGATTATTCTGAAATATTTGAGATTCTGGGGCAGCACAATGTACTGGATGAAGAGTTTGCCAGCTCTATAAAAGGTATGGCAGGCTATAGAAAAAGGCTGGTACATATGTATAATATGGTTTCTCAGGAAGAAATGCTGGAGATTTTGCATACCAGATTGGATGATTTTGATATATTTATTAAAGAAATAATGGAATTTATTTAAATTTTATTCCGGGATTCAAATATTATTCAGGGGCTTAAAATATGAATGAGTGATTGCACTGCATAAATTGATAGCATCAAAAATTCGAAATTATAATAGCTGTCATATCAGTTATCCTGTCAATCAAATTGCCAGTAAAATGTAAAATGCTTTATCGCAGCGGAACTATGAATGAACTTGAAACGGGAATAATCAGAAGCTGAATTCCACTCCCAGGTAGGTTTTTCTCTCCTGGCCTGAGATGGCAAATCCCAGCCGGGGTACAAACTGGAGCCAGCTGGCTGCTCCGGCTTCCAGCAGGAGTTCTGCTCCAAAACCAAGCCTTTCCTGATCCAGATTTAAATAATCGAGAAATATTTTGCCGAAGAGGTCGCCGGCAAAGAGATTGGGATTCCAGCGGCCTTTTCTTATTTCCAGCAGTTTTTGGGTTTGGGAAAGTGCCAGTTTGTGGCCCTGACTGCCTTTCTGGGGGAATTCTCTAATATCCTGGGCGGGCTTAAGTCCATCATAATAGCCAGCCTGAAAAGCCAGTCGACCTTCCTGCTGGAGGTAGTGATAATTCAGCCGGGTCAGGAAATCCCTGGTGAGCGGATTTCCCTCCAGATGAAGGGAAAAGCGGTGGTCGGGATAGCGGAAATTCAGGCGGCTTCCCAGTTTGATTGAGCGGAAATCGGTTTCCAGGTCCAGGCTGACGTTAGTCAGCCCATCCAGCCGGGAACGGTAGAGGGGATAATTTAATTTCAGTCTGGTGGCGCTGCTGGTGTTACTTGTTTTGGGGCCAAAATTGAAGGGAACTAAATCGCCGGGATCAAAACTGGTGATTAAGGTTATATTGAGCGGCTGAAAAAGGCGGCTGGTTAACTGGAGATTGAAGCCGCCCTGGAGATTTAAATGAATTAGGTAGCTGTTCATAGCCAGACCATCCTGTCCCATAAGGGCAAAGGGCGGAAACCTTACTGCTGGAGGAAAGAGATAGCTCAGGTTCTTTTTGAAGGATTCCTTTTCCCGGATTTCATAATTAACTTTAGCCGCAATATCGTGATTTGCTGAATAATCTCTGGCAGTGGAATTACCAGCTGCAGCAGGGATACTACCATCAAATGCTGCGTCATCACCTGCAACCTTCAAGGGTTTTTCAGGATTGCTCTTATTTATTCTATTTTCTGTGTTATTTTCTATGCTATTTTTTATATTGTTCTCTATGCTGTTTTTTGTGCTATCTTCTGTGTTTTCTTTTATGTTATTATTTGTGCTGCTTTTTATGCTATCTTTTGTATTAAATTTTATGCTGTCTATGCTGTCTTTTAAGCTCTCTGTTGTGCTGCTATTTATATTTTCTTTTCTGCTGTTTATGCTGCTGACATTTTCACTTCCATTTTCACTTCTGTATAGGCCGGGCTGCAGCTTCTGTTTATGCTCTGGAAGACTTAGAGGGTTAGAACTTTCTTTTGCAGTGGTCTTGTAAAGTGCCATACCGTCAGCAATGTAGGAGGTATAATAAAGTTTATCCTCTACTGCCACAGCACTTTTGGCATAACCATCGGCTGTCTGTCTGGTTATTTTTCCCGTGCTGAAATCATAGCGATAAATAGCCTTATATCCCTCGTAACTGGAGGTATAATAAAGGCTGCCCGGGGTGGGGGCTCCGGTTTTGTTCTCTATCAAAGAAATGCGTTTTTCCGGCCAGGCGGAAGCTATCAGGGGTTCAAGTTTTAGAGTAATTCGCTCTGAAGTTTGCTCCCCCTCTTTGACAGGTATGGCGAAGCTGGTTTTATTATTGTCAGTACCAGATTCAGAACTAGATTTAGAAACAGTTTCTGAACTGGTTTTAGAAACAGATTCAAAACCAGATTTAGAAACAAACTCTGAACTGGATTTAGAAACAGATTCAGAACTGGATTCTGATCTGGATTCTGAACCGGAATCAGAACCAGAATTTGAACTGGAAACAGAACT
>SLJX01000129.1 GCA_007134885.1 Halanaerobiaceae bacterium | reverse complement strand
TTTATTATATTTATTTTATTACATGGCTGTTAAATCTATTCAGCATTCTATTAGCTTTAAAACTTATAGTGCCTAAATTAATGCCAAATCCGAGTCGCAGATTCTTGACTTAATCAGTTATCCGATCTGATTTCAAGCAATCTGCTTTACGAGTTGAACAAACACAATATCTGCTTCCTGAGCTGACTTTATAGCCCTGTTTTATTATAGATGTTTTAAGCTCTTTTCAAATTGCATGTTGTTCAGGTAGCTGCAGTCGAACAAAACGTTATTGTAAAACTTTTTATATCTTTCAGTCCTGAAAATAAGGTCCAGCCAGCAAAGATAATTATCCATCATTAGATTAGCAACAAGGAAATTTTAATGAGCCATGTTTTATTATAGATGTTTTATTATTAGGTGTTTCCTTGAAGTTTTTCCTAAAAATAGCTTTAAGTGTCCTCTTGGAATCTTTCCTTGAGATGGTAACTTGATTTTACTGCTTATAGTCCCTGCAGGGTAATGGGGAGTGCCTTAAAAATTCGCCGCAATATTTTCATTTCTTGTTGTGCCCTGCAGGAGCATGGCTATTTGCCTTGAAATTTCGCCGTGATATTTTCATCTATGGTTGTACTCCAGAGACAGGTAGTTAATTTTAAACATCTGCAACTTTATTTCCTTCTATTATTTTGTCCCAGATGATATGCGGGTTTACCTGATTTGCGGGTTTACCTGATTTACTGTTTTTTTTATCTGATTTGTTTTTTTTAAATTTTATTTTCAACTTAATAAACCTTTTTCTTTACTTCTGTTTACCTCTGTTTACTTCGACTTAATTTCGGCTTTACTTCGACTTTATTTATAAACCTTCTGTCTATTATTAAAAAGAATATCCTTCAGCTCCTCAATCTCCTCCAGCGCCTGGCCGGTGCCCCGGGCCACGCAGGACATGGGATCCTCGGCCAGAAATACAGGCACTTCAGTTTTATTGCTGATTAGCTTATCAAAATTTTTCAGCAGCGAACCGCCGCCGGTCATCATAACCCCGCAGTCCATGATGTCCGAAGAAAGTTCAGGAGGTGTGCGTTCCAGCACAGAATGAACTGCCTCCAGGATGGAATCAATCGATTCCTGAACAGCTTCTCTAACCTCACTGGAGGTAATCTCCTGATGGCGGGGCAGACCTGACATCAGATCCCGGCCCCTCATCTCATAGGTTTCATCTTCCTCAACCAGAGCCGAGCCAATCTCAAATTTGATCTCTTCAGCAGTTTTTTCGCCAATAATCATGTTATATTTTTCCCGGACAAATCTGACAATATCAGCATCCAGCTGGTCACCACCCAGGCGAAGGGACTCGCTAACCACAATCCCTCCCAGGGAAATCACAGCGATTTCCGAGGTGCCGCCGCCAATATCAATAATCATACTGCCACTGGGCTCGGAAACCGGCATCCCGGCTCCAATAGCTGCCGCCAGGGCTTCTTCAATCAGATAGGTCTTCCGGGCCCCCACCTGATTGGCCGCCTCTTCCACCGCCCGGCGCTCAACCTCGGTTATCCCAACCGGTATACAGACCATCAATTCAGGTTTAAAGAGCGGCCTGCTCTTGACCACCTTGGAAATGAAATGCTTTAACATGGCCTCGGTCATTTCAAAATCAGCAATCACCCCGTCCTTCAGAGGCCGAATCGCCACAATATGGCCGGGGGTCCTTCCGATCATCCGCCGGGCCTCTTCCCCCACTGCCAGAGTTCTATTATCATTCTTATCAATCGCCACCACCGAAGGCTCCTGCAGCACAATCCCGTTTCCCTTCTGATAAACCAGCACATTGGCGGTTCCCAGATCTATTCCTATTTTTTGCGATAAATTAAACATATATCCATCCAAACCTCCTCAGGCTGTAGTTACCTGGCTCTCAATAGTTTCTTCCGCTCTTTCAATCTCTGCCCCCAGGCCGGTCAGTTTTTCTTCGATATCTTCATAACCCCGTTCCACGTGGCCAATATTATCCACCGAGGTCACTCCCTCGGCTTTCAGACCGGCCAGAATTAAAGCTGCCCCGGCCCTCAGATCGGTAGCGATAACATCCGCGCCGCTGAGCCTGGCCGGTTTAACCAGAGCGGAATTATCATCCATATTAATTCTGGCTCCCAAAGATTTCAGTTCCTCAACATGTCTGAATCTATCTTCCCAGACGGTTTCAGTTACCACGCTGGCATTATCGGCCTGGGTCAGGAGAACCATCATCTGAGCCTGAAGGTCGGTGGGAAAACCCGGATAAGGCAGGGTCTTAATATCAACAGATTTCAGCTTCTCCGGAGCAGCAACCCTGACTCCGGCAATATCCTCCTCCAGAGCCACCCCCATCTCTTCCAGTTTGGCCAGCAGGGGCTTGATATGCTCAACCAGTACATTTTTCACATAAACATCTTCCCCCATCAGAGCTCCGGCAATAATATAGGTGCCGGCTTCTATCCTGTCAGGGATAATCCGGTGTTCTTCTCCCTGAAGTTCCTCTTCTCCTTCAATCCTGATGACATCGGTGCCCACACCCTTAATCTTTGCTCCCATAACTGTTAAATAGTTTGCCAGATCAACAATTTCCGGCTCCCGGGCAGCATTTTCAATAATCGTCTGTCCCTCTGCCCCGGTAGCCGCCAGCATAATATTGATGGTAGCCCCCACACTGGGATAATCCAGATATATTCTGCTGCCCTTTAACTTCTCGGCCTTCAGCTCCACAAAACCCTGACTGATATCAACTTCAGCCCCCAGAGACTTAAAGCCCTTAAGATGAAGATCAATCGGCCGATTGCCGATACTGCACCCCCCCGGCAGACTGGTTCTTGCCTGACCAACCCGGGCCAGCATCACCCCCAGCATATAATAGGAGGCCCTTATCTGGCCGGCCAGCTCCGGATCAGTGGCAAAATGCTCCAGCCTTCTGGGATCTATCTCCATAGTATTATTCTCATAGTTTACTCTGGCCCCCATTTTACTGATAATCTTAGCCAGATTGCGAACATCCCTCAGATTCGGAATATCTTCCAGCCGACTGGGCCCCGAACCCAGCAGAGCCGCTGAAATAATCGGCAGCGCAGCATTTTTCGCCCCGCTAACCTTAACTGTCCCTGCCAGCTCATGTCCGCCTTCTATGTAAAATTTCTTCACAATAACTCTCCCCTTATGTTCATTCTTTTTCCTTCTTCATTTCATGACTGCCCTGCATAAAGTCAATATCATCAAAATTTCAAAATTATAATCCCCATCATATCAGTCATCCTGTCAAGCAAATTGCCAGCAAAACAACTTTTCGCAGCAGAGCCATTTCATTCTTCATTTTGCATTTTCTTTCATTCTTCATTTTGCATTTTCTTTCATTCTTCGTTTTGCATTTTCTTATTTAGCATTTTCTTATTTTGCATTTTCTGGCGTTTTCTCCTTTTGCATTTTCTTTTTTTGCATTTACTTCTTTGAACTTTTTTACACCTTAATTTGAAACTTTCCTTTCATTTGTAACTTCCTTTGAAACTTCCCTTTTAGGGCTTACCTTGAAAAATAGCAGGTATATTTTTCATCTATTGTTGTGCCCCAGAGGGGCATGGCGGTTTACCTTATTATTTGCAACTTGCCCGTTAAAACTCTCCCGTTTTATACTTCTTCTTTTGCTAAATTTACTTTCTTTTTTTATAGCTCCTATTATATCATCCGGCTTTTTATAGCTCCCATTCCGGCTTTTTATAAGTCCAATTATAGCATCCGGTTATAACATTCGAATAAAATCAAGATCCGGATTACCTCCAATTTCATTATAACATCATATTTCCTCCAACCCAACCAGCCCATCCAGCCCAACCTGATCAGCCTGATCAGCCCTGGTTATGACAGTTTAACCTGACTCCAGCCAGCTTGACCTGTTTGACCTGTCTCTTCCTCTTTTTAATCCTCTTTTTAAATTTTTCTCTCT
>SLJX01000056.1 GCA_007134885.1 Halanaerobiaceae bacterium | reverse complement strand
TTTCTGACCCTATCCAGTTTTTAATTATATCATAATAAAATTTGTTGTTAAAGGAATTGAAACACAAAAATCAAAATATTTAGGTGCTTGTTTTTTACCCCACAATGTGATAGAATATTTCTGTAATGGGCCGAAGTGGCGGAACTGGCAGACGCGCCGGATTCAAAATCCGGTGGGCGCGAGTCTGTGTGGGTTCGAATCCCACCTTCGGCACCATTTTTTTATTTAGCAAATAAAATCTACATTACCAGCAATAAAATCCAGAATTACCCGGACAACTCTGTCTATCTCAGCTGCAGAAAAAACCTCTTCTCCCTCTTCTTTCTCTCTGTTGATTACTGTTGCCAGGATCTCATCTTCTTCAGGATTACATAATTTCTTCTCATGCTTTGCCGGTCTGAAAACCTCGATTTTCGGCTTATCTCTTGATTTATAACCCTCAGTTAAAATTATGTCCACATCACTGATGTACTCTTCCTGCAGTTTATCCAGTTCACTGTCCTGCTCGACATCTTTTATCAGGGCAATTTTGTAGGGAGAGGAAATCAGAACCAGATTAGCTCCGGCCTGTTTATGCCTCCAGGTATCCTTGCCCGGCTTATCAATATCAAAACCGTGGACATCATGTTTTATAGTTCCAACTTTTAGACCTACCTCTTTTAAGGCGGGAATGAGCTTTTCAATAAATATAGTTTTACCGCTATTGCTTTTACCAACTATAGAAATTATGGGAATTGTCCCGATTTTCTTCCACCTGCCTTCCAGAAACAGTAAAAATTCTATCCGTCTGGGCCAGTCAAGATCAGCTTAAAATGCTTGGTCCCGGAGGGCCGAAGGTCAGGAAAAGATCAAAAAAAATAAAAATATTTACTGTTAAAATGCCTTTATTTAAAATGCCTTTATTAAACCGGCAGTTATTTTGAAACCTAATTGATTATTCTATTATTTTAATTTATTCTATTACTTTAATTCTGTAAGTTTATTAATCCTCGTCAATTTTAGCAGCATCCTCTACCTCTTTGGTAGCATCCTTTAACTCTTTGATACCACCGCCAATTGCTCTGCCAATCTCGGGAAGTTTATTGGGACCAAATATTATTAAAACGATAACCAGAATGATAATTAACTCCGGTGCACCCATACCAAACACCTGACATCACCTCCTGGTAAATCTCTTTTTCTGTTTACTATTTATATAATTCTCAATAAATTTTGCTTTTCCTGCCTCAAATACTTAACTTAGAATTATAATTTTGTGATTAAAATAAAGGTACACCCTATATCAGCAGTCAACTAATTGGGATGGTTTGTGCTGAGCCCGTTTTCAGATTTTTTAAAATGCTTTAAATATGTTTTAAGTCTGATTTATTTCAAATCTGATTTTAAGACTTATGACTCTTATAACTATTCAAATATTCCAGAACCAGCTCAACAAATCTTTCTCTGTCAACTTCGAGAGCCACTTCCACATTGGGTCGACCAAATCTATCGCCATCAAAATCTACCACAGTGGAACCGGTGGTGTGTTTCCCTGCAGTTTCTATCCTGACAGCATAGGGCCGGGAGCTGATTATCTCCGGTTCCAGCACCGCTGCCACAGCCAGGGGATCATGAAGGGGACAGCCCGGCATTTTCTTCTTTTCCAGGTGATACTGCAGATAATATTCCAGCAGTTCCCCTGCTACCCGGGCCACCGGATTGCCCAGATTTTTGATTTTCTCAATATCTTCAGGATAGAGCAGAGCCTTTCTGGTGACATCCAGCCCGATCATCGTTTTAGAAATATCTGTCTGCATTACAAAGGCAGCAGCTTCAGGATCAACCAGAATATTAAATTCCGCCGCCGGACTCCAGTTGCCGCCCCGGGCGGCACCTCCCATGAAGCAGATCTGCTCGATCTTATTATGAATATCAGGAGCACCAATTAAAGCCGCCGCAATGTTGGTCAGAGGTCCAGTTGGTATCAGGGTAATCTTCTCCTCTGACTGCCGGATAGTGTCAATGATAAAATCGACAGCGTGCTGATCGGCGGCAGCAGTCCCGGGATCAGGCAGAATAGGGCCATCCAGACCCGATTCTCCGTGCACCTCGGGAGCCGTTGTCAGTTCTCGGATCAGGGGTTTGCCGTAACCAGCATAAACAGGGGTATCAATCTCAGCCAGTTCAACTATTTTCAGAGCATTACTAACGGTATTATCCAGGGTCTGATTGCCGGCTACCACGGTAATACCAGCCAGATCAAGCCTGCTGGCAGCTGAAGCCACCAGGATAGCCAGGGCATCGTCATGCCCGGGATCACAGTCCAAAATTGCCTTGATTTTTTCCTCCATGATTAACCTCCTGAATGATTAAGCTCCCGGATGATTGAGTTTCTGAATAATTGAGCTACTAATGATTAAGCTCCAGGATGATTGAGTTTCTGAATAATTGAGCTACTAATGATTAAGCTCACGAATGATTAAATTTCTGAATAATTAACCTTTTGAAATTTCCTGCAGGACCTCACCAGCTGCCCTGATTGTGGTATCCAGATCCTCCTGACTGTGCTTGAGCGAAACAAACATGGCTTCAAACTGAGATGGAGCCAGATATATACCCCTTTTCAGCATCCCCTGGAAGTAATCAGCATAGAGTTCAGTATCGGAGGAAGAAGCAGTTTGATAATCAACCACCTCTGTCCCGGTGAAAAAGAGACTGATCAGAGATCCCACCCGGTTAATACTGCAGGGTATCTCCAGTTTGGAAATTTCTTTTTTAATACCGCTAGCCAGATAGCTGGATTTATCCTCAAGCCGGTCATAAACACCCTCCTGCTGGATCAGCTTCATCATCTGATAACCGGCAGCCATGGCCAGAGGATTCCCGGAAAGAGTTCCAGCCTGATATACCGGGCCTACTGGAGCTACTTCATCCATTATTTCCTCTTTGCCTCCATAAGCCCCCACCGGCAGACCTGCTCCAATTATCTTGCCGAGACAGGTCAGATCGGCCTCCACGCCGTAATACTGCTGCGCACCACCGGGGGCCAGGCGGAAACCGGTTATCACCTCATCAAAGATTAAAACCGTGCCGTATTCCTCTGTTATCTCCCGGAGGAACTCCAGGAAATTATCCCGGGGAGGAACTACTCCCATATTTGCTGCTACAGGTTCCAGAATAACCGCAGCTATCTCCTCACCCTGTTCCTGAAAAACTTTTTCTACATAATCTTTATTATTATAGGGAACGCTGATGGTCAAACGGGCCAGTTCCTCGGGAACTCCGGGGCTGTCAGGAAGTCCCAGAGTAGCGGGACCGGAGCCAGCTTTAATCAGAAAACTGTCACCATGGCCGTGGTAATTGCCGGTAAATTTAATGACCTTATCCCTGCCAGTATACCCCCGGGCCAGCCGCAGGGCGCTCATGGTGGCCTCTGTGCCGGAATTGACCATCCGGACCCGATCCACCGAGGGAATCAGCTCCACTATTTCAGCAGCCATCTCGGTTTCAACAATAGTAGGAGCCCCGAAACTTGTTCCCCGTTTCAGCTGATCAGCAACTGCTGCAATAACATCCTGCTGGCAGTGACCAAAGAGCATCGGCCCCCAGGAACTGACAAAGTCAATGTATTCATTACCGTCAATATCATAAATTCTGCTATCTTCAGCTCTGTCAATAAAAAGCGGCTGCTGTCTGACAGAGGAAAAGGCCCGGGCCGGGCTGTTCACCCCACCTGGCAGATACTGACAGGCCCTCTCATATTCCTCACGGGAACGCTTATACATGTTTTTTCCTCCCTGAATCCGGTAGTATTTGAAAAAAATAATCTGAGTCCTGCTGTCTTCTGAGTCTTGCTGTCTTGAGTCTTGCTGTCTGTCGAGTAGGCGGGGCCTCACGGCCCCAACCCCTCCAGAGAACCGCACGTGCCCTATTTAGGCATACGGCTCCTCACAAAACCATTCACTTCAAATAGCCAGCACCTATACCAACATGGT
>SLJX01000122.1 GCA_007134885.1 Halanaerobiaceae bacterium | reverse complement strand
CTTAAAGTACAGTGCTGGGAGTGCTGGGATCCAAAGCTTTAAAATAATTAAACCGGAAGAAAATAATCCTCCCGGCTTAATAAAATGCTGTCTATTTTATTTAACAGCTTTATTTAACTGAATTTTTATTTAACTGCATTAATTTGTCACAGGCTATTTTGTTCTGGCTGCTGCTTCAATAAAACAGTTCCATTAAAACAGTTGGGATTATTTGTCCTTGCTGCGGCGAATCTTCTTTGCTTCAGGCTTGGCCTGCACGATGGATTCCACCACCGGGCGCAGGGAAGGGCAGACATAGCTGCAAATCCCGCATTCAGCACATTCAGTGGCATGAAGCCTTTCCGCCTCATGATAATCTTCAGCATCGGCAGCCAGGCTGAGCTCATTGGGAAATAAGAACATGGGACAGTTATCAACACACTTGCCACAGCGAATACAGGGCCCCGGCTCTCCCGAAACATCAACCATCTCCTCCGGCAGGAGCAGTACTCCGGTATCGCTTTTAGTCAGAGGAGCATCCAGGGTGTTAACAGCAGATCCAGTCATGGCGCCGCCCATTACTATCTTGTGTCCCTCAATATTATTTATATCAACCCCACAGCTTGTCAGGATATGTCGAACCGTTGTCCCGATGGGAATGATATAATTGCCTGCTTCGGGTACGGTGTCAGGCCCGCTGACAGTTGTTACCCTTTCAAAGAGAGGTTTCTGCCGGACTATTGCTTCATAGATAGCAATTGTGGTGCCCACATTTCTGACTATACAGCCCACTTCTGCCGATCGGGCCCCCATGGGAGGCTCTTTATCGGTAACTGCCTTGATCAAAGTTTTCTTATAACCCTGGGGATACTTGGTATCTAAAGGGACTACATGAAAGTTATCAAGATCGGCTGTTTTTTCCTCCAGAACCTCAATAGCATCAGGCTTGTTGGTTTCAATTCCGATAAAACAATCCTGGGCCTGAATTATTTTGAAGAGAATCTGAGCCCCCTTAACCAGTTTATCTGCCCATTCCACCATCATTCTATGGTCACAGGTCAGGAAGGGTTCACATTCTGCTCCATTAAGGATTAAATTGGGTACAGGATCCTCGGCACTGACGTTAATATGGGTGGGGCAGGCTGCTCCTCCCATACCTACAATTCCATTTTCTTTGAGCAGCTGCTTTAATTCTTTGAGGGATAATTTCTGCCAGTTTTTTCTTTCAGTAATTTGAAATTCCGGCTGCTCTTCATCAGCCTCGATCACCACTGAGAGACAATTTCCATCTGTACCAGTAGGTCTTTCTTCCACAGACTTGACCACTCCCGAAACACTGGCAAAAACCGGAGCACTCCAGAATTCATCCAGATCACCGATTTTATCCCCCACTTTCACCCGGTCTCCCGGCTTTACCAGAGGATCAACAGTCTGACCTATATGCTGATTCAGGGGAATTATTACCTCTTCGGGATAGGGGAGGAGTCTGGTAATATTTTTTTCATTGGTATATTCCTTATGATGGGGTATATACATACCCTTATCAAAGGATTTTACAGTTCTCACTATCAACTTACACCTCCAGATAATTTTCCACAATGATTCCTTTATTTTCCACAATACTTTCTTTGATTTAAGAAAATAAATTAAAAGTTAATCCAGAATATTAAATTCCACTGAAACCTGAAACAGCCAGAGCTAGAATCCCTAAGGTAATCAGCTGAATGGGGATTCCTCTCAGCCATTCCGGCAGGGGAAGCTTATCAACTCGAGAATTTATCGCCTCTATGATAACAAGCAGTACGGCAAACCCCAAACCAAAGCCAGCAGCTCCAACTATAGCCTCAATAACAGTCTCCCATTCAGTCATGTTTAAGAGTAAAATTCCAAAAACTGCTGTATTCATAAAAACATCGGGCAGGTAAAAATGCCAGCGTTTTTCTCGAGCCTCTCCCTTTTTATACTGTTGAAACAAAATAACCAGTAAAAATACTATCAGGATAAGAATAATATTTTCCAGAAATTCCAGAGCCAGCGGCTCCAGAATTACATCATATATCAAAAAGGTAACAAAAGCCGAGGCTGTCATTAAAGCTGTGGTCATCTTACCCATGCCCCAGACATATTCCATCGAACTCTTTCTTTCTACCAAAAAGGGGCTTAATCCTAAAAGCTGGGTTAGAATAATATTATTCCAGAGAACTCCTCCCAGCAGAAGATATAAAAGATCCAGCATCCTATTTTACCCCCTTTTCCCGATCCTGCTGCAGTTCGGGGGCAACAGCTTTGACCAGAGCAAAAAGCATGCCCAGAATAATCAGCATTCCTCCTGGTTCACCAAAAAAAGAAAGGTTCCTGGCCAGCATATCTGTGCCCATGATACTTCCGGTTGCCAGCATCTCTCTCAATCCTCCCAGAAAAGCAAGCAGAAAGAGAAACTGGACACCGAGCCAGACACTTTTGCGAAATTCATGGCTGACATCCTCAACCTCAAATAAAACTGTCTGCCTCAAAACCAGCACATTTAAAGCTGCCAGAGGAATAAAAATTCCCAGTTCATCCAGCAGGGATGCATTAAAAATCATTAGATAAAACTGATACATTGTTAATAAAGTTATGGTTACTATCACGGTAAAAGGCACTCTGGCTTCTTTTTCTATTATGCCCTTTAAAGCCACATTAACCAGTCCTGCTGCCATGGTCACCACCAGGGTTATTAAGCCCAGATAAAGGGCATTGCTAAAGTTTGTGGCACCTCCCAGTGCCGGAGCCAACGCCAGTAAAAGCAGATATATCCTTGATTGCTGCCAGAATTCCGAAGAAAATAACTCCATATAACGGAGCTCCCCCCTTTCTAATATTCACCCGACTGCATAGCAAAAAATGCTTTTTCTACAGAGGATCTAACGGCTTCTGCCACTGCTTCTGCTGAAACAGTAGCTCCGGTTAAACCAGAAATATCATCCCCAATAACTATAGGGTCATTTAATCCCAAACCTGTAAATCTCTCGGTAAATTCCTCGTCTTCGACTCTGTCTCCCAGGTCTGGAGTTTCCTGGTGCTCCTTAACAGAGATCCCGACAATTTCACCTGTTCTATCTATACCGGTTATCACATATATGCTGCCCCCGTAGCCAGTGCCGGTTCCGGTGTGAGCTACTCCAATTGTATCCCCAGCCTCCCGGGCAGCATAAAATGTTTCTTCCTCATATTCAAATTCTGAAAAACTGGCATCTTCTCCATAAATGCTGACAAGATGCTCTCTGGTTTCTTCATCAACATCCTCGGCTACTGCCAGCTCCTGTACAAGATTGTATCCATAGGAAAGAACCAGCACAGCAACTACCAGAGTAATAGCAACAATAAAAATGCTGGTTGAGTATTTTCGCTGATTAACCATTCTAACTCACCTCTCCAAAAGCCCGGCGCTTGATATAACTGTCCATCAGCGGTACCAGGGCATTCATGATTAAAATTGCATAGGTGACACCCTCAGGCAGAGTAGCCAGCTCTCTAATTACAATTGTAAATAAACCACAGCCAATTCCAAAGATCAACTTTGCTCTATTATCCATGGGAGAGGTAACCATATCAGTTGCCATATAAAAAGCTCCCAGCAGCAGTCCGCCTCCCAGCAGCTGTACCAGAATATTGGCCCCAAACAAAGGTGACAGCAGAGCTACGGTCCCAATATAACCCAGAGGGATTCTCCAGCCTATTCTTCCTCTGAAAAAAAGAAAGATTGCTCCTAAAAGCAGCAAAAGTGCTGAAGTTTCGCCAATGCTCCCCGGTATGTTTCCCAGAAGCATCTCAACATAGCTAAATTCTGCTCCCCCCAGAGCAGTTGCTGCGGTAGTCCCATCTATCGGACTGGTATAGGAAGTCATTGCTGCCGGCCAGATTGCCAGCAGGATGCCCCTACCAACCAGGGCGGGGTTAAAAATATTATGTCCCAGACCTCCCAGTAAAAGCTTGCCAATTATTATACTGAAGGCTGCACCGGCAGCAGCAAGTCCGGGAGAAATTTGCGGCGGCAAAGTTAGAGCCAGCAGCAGCCCAGTGACTGCAGCACTTCCGTCACCAAGGACTTCCTGAAAACTACCTATTCTTTTCAGGCAGACTGCCTCAACAGCCATAGCAGTAAAAACAGCAGCCATTATGACATATAAAGTATTAAGACCAAAAAGGTATATGCCCGCCAGAGCTGCAGGCAAAAGCGCCAGCATTACATCTGACATCACAATTAAAATTGTATCACCATCAGATACAAGATGCGGCGCATCAGACACAACAATGTCAGGATTATCTGTCATATTTGTCCTCCTTTCAACCCAGGCATTTTCTTTTTCTGCTATTTTATATTTCTAGTTTATATTTCTAGCTATTTTTAGTAGATTACTGTATATCCGTCCATAACTATTGAACTTCGGCAAATCCAGAGAGAACCTTCTATGGCAAATTTCTCGGTGCCAACATAACCTTTAAAAATATATTCATCAAGATAAAGCGGCTGCACCCGGGGAAGTTCCAGGGGGCGGTCAGTCAGAATGAAGTAATGCTCACCGCTAGAATTCACTCCAGGAAGAAAAAGATCTCCGGTAAAGCGAAATCTATTTTCCTCTCTCTCAAGAAGATTCATATTGATTTCAGCTGATATCCTGTCAAAGGCAGCATTAAAGTGATCCAGTTCGATATCTAAATCCACATCATCAAAGTCATCATAGAGATTAATTGTTCCTGTTATGGTATAGTCCGGGGTGTTATATTCCAGCTCAAAAATTATTCTTCCCAGCATGGGCCGGCCGGGCTCCTCCACAAAATCTATCTGTTGAGAGGTTAAAATTATCTCAACATATCTTTCATCATCCTGGAAGTGCCAGATCCACTCATCGCCCCTCTGCCAATCTTCTGGCTGCTCTTCAAACTGCAGTTCCTGCTGCTCAATCTCTTCAATTTCAAAGAGTCCCTCCCGGGTGGGCAAACTGTGGATCTTATAATCGCCTGGTTCCTGGATTGCCGGAAGAATACTGGCCAGATAATTTTCTAAAAAGTAAAGTGGCAGGGTGAACTCCTCAATATTGTCTGTCAGCTTTTCCTGATCTGCCCGAAGTTCTCCCAGTACCTCACCCAGCCAGCTGTCATCTTCCAGTTCAGTTTCCAGGCCCGGCTCCTCCGCCTGGATCAGCTGGCCTGAGCTAGCAGCAAAAATAAAGAAAAATATCACAATAATTCCAAATAAAAGTTTAACATTTCTTGACATCAACTTAATCCTCCTTTTATTTCAAATATATAGCCTGTTTAACCTGGCAAAAACTTGTTATTATTATATCATAATCAAATTAACCTGCAAATCAAAATAGAATTTTCCTGAGCTTTTATGTAGAAAACACAGGCAGTTTTCTGAAAGTTAGGGAAGAATAAGAAGAATAATCGGAGAATTATTTATAATTCTGACAGATACCCTTGTTAATATTATAACATATTTCTCAACAATTATACTTTATCAAACTTATCAACTATAATCAAGGGTAACCCGGATAATAATAAGCCTTGCAAAGAAACAAAAAATAAAAGAATAAAATGCATATCAAGCAGAGATGGCGAACTGCCAGGAGATAATTCAAGAGTTAATACTTTATCCAGCAGTTTTAAATAATATTAGCCAGCACCAGCACCATATAAAAAACGCCGAAGATAACAGAGTTTCTAATAGCTTCCTGCCTGGCCTGCTTTTTGGCGTCAGCCTCTTCTTTACCATTCTTTTTCAATCTGCGAACAGTTAAATAAAACCAGGCGCCACCAAATACCACCATTGCCACTGCCAGCTGAATCAATCTGGAAAGGTCCAGAGCCATTTTATTCACCTCATTTGTAAGTTTTATTTACTCATCTTGAAATTCTAGAATTCCTCTCAGCTTGGAGCTCCTTAATTCTTTCGCTGGTATATTCAAGTCTGGTTTCAGGATGAGGATGGGTATTAAACAGCTCCAGAAGCTCCGGAGGTCTTCTCCCCTGCAATTCCTGGATACTTTCAAGCAGTCCTATCATACCTACCATCTGATACTTCTGACTGGAATGAAGAAGATCTACAGAAAAAAGATCAGCTTCCTTTTCCTGTTCCCGGGAAAATCCCCGATCCATTAAATTAAATGTTAAATTGACAAAAATCTGATAAAACCTGCTGGAAGAAGTATCCTGGCCCAGAATACGGTCCAGAACCAGTCGACCCAGTCCGAATCCAATATTACGTCTCAGGTTAGCATCTAAATGGCCTTCAACTCCATGGCCCATTTCATGACCTATTAAGGCAGCTCTTTCATCTCTGGATAATATATCTACCAGACCGGAAAACAAAACAATATTCCCATCACCAATATAAAGACCGTTAACCACATCAGTATCGGCATAATGCAGGGTGAATTCAAGTTCTGGATGCTCCTGCTGGACAATCTCCTGAAGGTCAGCCAGGATAATACTTAATTCATGATCATCATCCAGTTCTTCCAGATCATACTTCTCCTCAAGCCTTTCCAGATTAATTACGGCAGCATCCTTTTCATAATCTGAAAAAGCAGCAGCCCCAGGAGAAACAAAAACTGCAGATAAAAGAAAAATAAACAGAAAGGCCAGCAGAAATTTTTGTGATTTTAAGGTAAAATTATTTTTTTTCATAGCATATCACTTCTTTTTGGTATTTTTTAATCCTTTTAACCATTTATTTGCAGATTTACTTTAACTTTTTGTTTGCTGTCCAAAGGCAATTATAGATTTGCGATATTTATTACTGATAGAAAGATCATTTTAATTCTAACACATTTTAGCTTTATTGTATAGTAATGTATTGTAAATAAGCTAGAGATGCTTATTCAGCCATTTTATCCGCTGCCGGTGAAGATTTTCTCCCAGTTCAGGTCCGGGTTCCATCACCTTCAGCAAATCAGCTCCGGAAACTTCCTGCTCCATTTCAGCAAGAATATCAGCAAGTTTCTGATAATCGCTAATAAAATCCCGGGCGGATCCAGAGTCCTTTACCCTGAGATCTTCTGAAAGTGCCAGAAAAATTAGGTCCTCAAGAGAAAAACTGGCCCTTTCCACTCGTTCCTGCAGTTCCAGGATTTTTTCAGCAGGCTGACTGTGCCAGGATCTCAGAATATCAAGAAGTTCTCCCGCCAGCCGGGCAGCAGTTAACCATTTTGCGGGAAGAACAATATTCTCCTCCCAGGTATTGATAAGATCTTCAGAACTGAGCGCCAGATCAAGCACCAGGGCAGCAAAAGCCATATCCAGACGGGAGGTATATTCCCTGAGTTTTTTCAGCCTCCAGCATCCCTGGAGATATTTACCAGCCAGTCCCGGAAAATGAACATCAATTTTTTCAGCCTGCAGCAATATGGCGAAAAACATTTCCGGCTTTCTGGAAATTAGAACCCGGGTAAGTTCCTGATGGATTCTCTCCCCGGCAACTTCGATCAGCCTTTCCCGGGAAATATTCCTGAAAGTTGTCAGGGTAAACTCTGTGGGCTCAAATCCCGGGTGCTCAGCCAGCATCCGGCAGCCTCGATAGAGACGGCAGGGATCTGTCTGCAGTGAGCCAGGAATAGCCTGCAAATATTTCTTTTTAATATCAAAAAATCCCCCCTCCGGATCTCTGATCCGGCCTTCCTGGAGATCAACAGCCAGAGAATTGACGGTAAAATCCCGGCGGGAAAGTTCCCGGGATAACGCCTGAGAATTAGATATAAGATTAATTTCAAATCCCTGATATAGCAGTACTGGAAAACTGCTTCCGGCCTTTTTAATCCCCGGCAGTCTGCTTTTAAGCTGCTGATAATCCATTCCTGCCAGCAAAAAATCAAAATCCTGCGGTTCCTTATTCAGAAGCCAGTCTCTGACTGCCCCTCCAACCAGCCAGCTCTGAGAAGCCCTATTTCTTAATAGATCAGCCAGCTCTGCAGGAAGATGGATCTCCAGACAGGAACCACTACCTTCACAATCTCTACCGGCATCTATTTCATCTATTGCTAGAATTTTAAATGGTATCTTTCTCATTCCGTTGGCCACCTTAAGACAAATTTTGGCAATAAGCAGTATTACTCAAAATATCAGCAGTATAATTAAATAACAAGAAATGCCCGGTAATTCAGTTGATTCCAGGTTAGACAAAACCTTAAATCAGAAAATCTGAAAAGTAAATTAATAAAACAAAACATGAGAAATAAACAATATAAAAATTAAGTGAAAAGAAAAAAAAGGGGGTTCCCCCCCTTCTGGCTGTTTTTGCCCGGTGAAATAGAAAAATTATAAAATAGTTTTTGCTCAAAACAGTTAAATTATTCTTTGAGCTCTTCAATCTCAGAAATACAGGATTCACAGATGTATTTATCTTTAAAAAGCTTCTTATTTTCTACGCTGTCACAAAAATAACAGGAAGGTTGATATTTGCTTAAAATAATTTTATCTCCATCCACATAAAATTCCAGAGGATCCTTGACATCAATATCCATGGTATCTCTTAATTCCTTGGGTAATACCACCCTGCCCAAATCATCAACTTTTCTTACAATACCGGTAGATTTCATTAAAACACCTCCTCAAACTCAAAATTAAACATATTGCCCTAGTTAATTTAACCATAAATTAACTTTAATGTCAATAGATTTTAATGAAAATCATTTCAGTTATTTCTTTCAGTATATGTATTTTTATTGCTCTGAAAGCTGCCTCAGTGAAAAAGCAGTTCCTCCACAGTTACAAGTTCAAACCCCCGGTCTTTTAAAATCTCAATCAAATCAGGCAGCAACTTTTCGGTCTCTCTTCTATCTCCCCCGGCATCATGAAGCAGAATAATCGCTCCCGGGTGAATGGTATTTTCAATCCGGGAAAGCATAATTTCATGATTATTATACTCTTCATCCCAGTCCAGAGAATCAACCGACCAGTTAATAACCTTGTATCCCGTTTCTATCAGATATTCAAGCTGCTGATCTGTTATTCTACCATAAGGTGGCCTGATAAAATCCGGTTCATAGCCTGTTTCTTTTTTAATAAGCTGATTTGTATGCTCTATTTCTCTCTTAACCCCTGCCAGAGATATTTCCGAAAAATCTGTATGACTGTAGGAATGATTGCCCACCAGGTGCCCCTCCAGCACAATTCTAGAAAGCAGACCGGGGAAATTTTCCACCTGAAAGCCAACTACAAAAAAAGTAGCCTGAACATCATATTCAGCCAGTATATCAAGAATTCTTTCAGTGTGGGGGCCCGGACCATCATCAAAGGTCAGGGCAACTTTTCTCTGAGCATCAAAACTTCTGATGAAAAAATGGTCGGGATACTGCTCCAGCTGAGATTTAATTCTATCAACAAATTGAGAATCAGCTTTTGCCCCCATGGCTTCCTCATCCACAGCCTCTGGCAATTTTTCTCCCTCTATCTCTTCACTTTTCTTCACCTGCTCCCCCTTAAACTGACCATTATCTGCAGATTCGGGATTGAAATCCAGAAGGATATTATTGGGAAAACCAAGATCAAAATAATCCTGGAAAAGAGGATAATAGAAGTTCATCTGATCAATATTCTGGCCAGGGTTACGGGGAGAATTTGCAGCATTTAAATTTTCAGGCTGAGTTTTATTGTTTTCATAATAATTAAACATCTGCAGGGTATAGGTGGCTGCAGCAGAGATTATTACGATAGATATTAGCATAAGTAAAACATAAAAATTCCTTTTATTCATCAGCTTAACTTCCTTCCAGATTTGCCTTCAGGTTTTCAAAATATTTTCCAGGTAAACTCTCATGCTCCTTCGGAGCACAACATTAAATGAAAATTTTTCTGCAAATTTTCAAGGTAAACCGCCATGCCCCTCTGGGGCACCACAATGCGTGAAAATATCACGACATATTTTCCAGGTAATTAACAGTAAGTAACCAGCAGCAAGTAAATAACATATAATCAAATAACAGATAGTCATAAACCAGCTCAGAAAAAGAATATCCTTTCAAAATATCATTTAATATTCTTCCACAATATCATCATACTTAAACCGGGTTTCCCGGGGTTTCAGCTCCTTATTCTGATCAAAATAGCCGGCTGAAATCATCATTGTGACCTCAATATTTTCACCCAGATCAAATAACTTCCGGGTGTCTGCAGCGTTGAATCCTATCATGGGATGAGTGTTAACCCCAAAGCGCTGAGCAGTCAGCATAATACTCATGGCTAGCAAAGAGCTGTTTCTCACAGCATAGGCTGTGGCTTTGAGCGGATCCTGTTTGGATTTTTCGTTTCTTTTAATGACTTTCCTGACTTTCTCTTCATTCAGCTTTCCCAGGCGAATTTTTTCATCCCAGATGGGATTTTTCCTCTTATAGCCCTCTTTATCACCTAAGATAATCAAAAGTACCGGGGCATCAAGTACCTTCTGCTGGCTGCAGGCTTTGTCATAGACCTCCTGCCTTTTCTCCTGGCTCTTGACAGCAATAATCCTCCAGGGCTGCATATTATAGGAGGAAGGTGCCAGCACCGCCAGATTTATTATCTTTTTCAGCAGATCATCTGCAAGATCTCTATCGGGATCAAAATGAAAAACTGATCTTCTTTCTTTTGCCACCTCAATAAAATCAACACAGTCTTCACATTCTTCGGTCATAGGTTAACCTCCCTGGTAGTTTAGATAGTTTAACCTGATAGCAAATATCTCCGGAATCTCCGGGATTTCAGCCAAGAATATTTGTCTCGAGCAGAAAAGACTAAAATTTAAACAGTTTGCCGGACCAAAAATTGATATGATATAATAATTAAAGGTTATAACTTTTGTTATTAATAATATTGTCAGTTCTCTATAATTTTTCCTCTATTTTCCCTCATTATGATAACCTTCTATTCAGCAGAGTAGAATTCCTGTTTTTGTAGCTAAATTTATACAAATAAATCTAAATTTTTTTAGAAGGTGATATCTTGGAGACCAGACAGGGAAATATTCCAACTTACTTAATCATTATGATATTAATAATGGGGGCCTTTGGTGTTATGGGAGGAGGGCTGATCGCTCCTGCCCTGCCAGCTATAGGTGAGGCCTTTGCAGCTCCAGATGAGCAGATAGGACTGGTGTTAAGCATCTATACCCTGGCAGCTGCCCTCAGCCTGCCTCTGACTGGTTATCTTCTTGATGCAGTGGGCAGGCGGAAGGTCGGACTGGCCTGTCTGATAATCGATGGAACAGCCGGACTGGCAATTATCTTTACCACCAGTTTTCCAGCTATGCTGGTGCTGCGCTTTGTTCAGGGGATTGGAATTGCCGGTTTAATCCCGGTGGCCATGACGATAATCGGCGACCTCTTCCAGAAGAAACGAAGACTTCAGGTTATGGGTTATCTAACTGGAACCATTTCTTTAGGGGCGGTAGTAATTCCCTCAATCGGTGGTTTTTTAGCTTCAGTGGACTGGCGGCTGGTCTTTGCGGTCTATGGCTTTTCCCTGCTCCTGGCACTATTCTTTTTTGGCACTCTACCTGAAACTTCAGAAAAACACCGGAAGAAAGGCTCTAAAACAACAAGCGCCGAATCTCCCCGGAAATATCTGGCTTCACTTTTCTCTGTCTTAAAAATCACTGAAATTCGAAACCTGATGATCCACTCCTTAATAATTTATTTCCTTCTGTATGCTCTGGTAACCTTTATCCCGCTTTATCTGGTCATCGGTCACGGCTTTACAGAAATATTTACCGGGCTGGCTCTTTCTCTCCAGGGTCTTTTTTCAGCACTGCTGGCCTCCCAGGCCGGTTTTATTGCTGACTTTTTAAGCTGGAGGCTGCGGGCTGCCGCAGGATTTGCCCTGATAGCCCTGGGTTTTATTTTATTACCTTTCTGGCCGGAAGGAAGCTATCTGCTCAGCGCCAGTTTTATCATCTACGGTACCGGGATGGGGATGGTTTCTCCCACAATCTATAACAGGGCAACAGGTCTCCCTCCAGCCAATCTTACCGGGTCGGTCATCGCAATTTTCAATACTATGAAATTCGTGGGAATGACGCTTGCACCCTTAATTCTGGGACTTATTTTTGCTGTAACTGGACTGGAAACGATCTTTATAGGTGTGGGAATTGGTGCTGCTCTCTGGGGATTTATTACTCTCAGACCGCTTATTGCTATCTAAAAACCCCGAAAACCACCGGAAATAGGAAGTTTTCGGGGCTGATTATCTTCTAAATTAATTTCTGCTGATCAGGGTTTTAGAGAAATGTTAGAGAGATTTTAGAGAGGCTTTAGAGAGATTAAAGATTATAGCTTTCACCCGGATCCAGAACGAAAACTTCAGCCTCGGGGTCGTGCTTGCCTGCAAGTTCAACAAACTCTTCGGCATCGGGTACCAGAATAGGAAAGGTGCCAAAATGCATGGGAATCACTTTATCGGGCTGGAGAAGTTCAACAGCCAGTGCTGCCTGAGCGGGATCCATGGTAAAGACGCTACCAATTGGCAGCAGAGCCAGATTTATGTCGTAGAGCTCTCCTAAAAGTTCCATTCCAGAGAAAATTCCGGTATCGCCAGCATGATATATGGTTTTCCCGTCGGGAAGACGGACAACATAGCCGGCAGGACTGCCTACATCGCTGGAATGGAAGGCCTGTACCATCGTAATTTTAACTCCCCTGACCTCTACTGTTCCGCCAATATTCATGCCTCCGCCGCCATTGACAAAGTTTTCTTCCTCCAGGCTGCCTGGATTATTCTCCTGAATTTTAGCCAGCACCTCGGGCTGACCAACAATTACCCCCTCCTCTGCTGTTCTCGCTGCAATATTTTCCAGGTGATCAAAATGATCATGGGTTACCAGTACCAGATCAGCCGGTTCCGGCTCTTCTGCTGGTGCAGAGGGGTTATTTTCCCGATAGGGATCAATTAAGACTGTCAGATCTTCACTGGTAGTAATTTCAAAGGATGCATGTCCCAGCCATTTAACCTGATGAGTCATGATTTAACCTCCTTTAGTTTGGGAAATTTTAGCTAAAGCGGCTCTGAGTTATAAGTATTACAATGCCAGGGAAAAATGTGAAAGTTTTATCTCCTGTATTCACCTGCATTTTAATTATTTCTTGATTCCAGCAGATTTTCCTCCCGGTTAATTATATCCAGGGTAAATTCTCCAGTTATAACCGGAGTTTCTTATTAAATTAATATTATTTCAATCAAATTTAGATTGTAAGCTTTTCTGAGAAAAATAAAGTAAAATAAGCAAACCCCAGGTATTTTAAATTCTGCAGCTTAAAGTCTGGTCCCGGTAATAATTTCAGTTAACAGACCCACCAGGGAACCTGACCAGCCGTAAAGTTTAAGTTTGGTCAGATAGGGGCCGGCAAAGGAATTAAAAAGATCTTCAATGGCTGCAGGATTCATCTCCTCCACCTGGGTCATGGTTACCTCCTTAATTTCCAGAGATTGCAGCAGCCCCTGGAAGTGATTTTCCAGCCCATCCAGGCTGTTAACCAGCAGCAGATTCAGGATATATTCAGCAGTTTCAACCTTTATTTTCCGGGATGGCGGTCCTGAAGAACGGCTAATATGACGGCTGAAAATCTGCTGCAGCTCCGTCAGAAACTGCTGGTTTTGAGAAAGATTGACGATTAAATGTTCCAGATCCAGAGAAAATCTTTCCCCATCCAGAATGGTGGCAGGTTTAATTATCTCAGGTCGGGTACTGAAAAAGTCGAAAGCACTTTCAACTGCAGTCAGGAGTTCCTCTTGCAGCTGTTCCTGCTGCTCAGGCTCCAAAAATGCTGACTGTCCCGAGGCAGCTGAATTATGCTTTAATCCTGTCAGGGCCTGCCAGATACTTGCCGGACTGGCTGTTACCAGGCCAGCCTGCAAAAACTGCTGCAGCAGGGGGTCAACCAGAGGCTTCAATCTCTGGTTTTCTGCTGTCTGCTGTTGAAATAACAGGAGCTGAAGATTTTTATTCAGCTCAGCAGAAAAAGTTCTATCCTCTTTTCCGGAACCGAATAATATTTTCCACCCTGGCTGAAAAATTTCTTCGGGAAGCTTGAAATTCCAGATGGACTCCAGCAGCCTACGGGAAAAACGCTGAAAATTGCTGCTCACCTCTTCTCTATTTAAGACAGCCCTCACCAGCTGCTTCCAGTCCTCTGCCTCAGCCCGCTGCAGCAGGCCCCAAACAGTGTCCCGGGTGATTTCAATAACTGCCGGCTGAAAAATTTCTGCAATATCTGCCCGGCTGACCTCCAGAAATTCAGGAAGTTCTTCGTCCAGCAGACGATCGATTATTTCATAGAGGGTGGCTTCGCCATCGGTTAAATAATAAGCACTGCGGAAGAGCGCTGAACTGAACCAGCTTCTCCGGGAATCTCCGGAACCTAATTCTTCCTCTAAAATATCAGCAGCAGCACTTTTTATTTCCCTTCTGCTATCCTGAAAAAGCTGCTCCAGCCTCTTTAAAAGAAAATCCAGGAAAGAAACAAAATTATCTTCAATCAAATTAACAACTCCCTCCAGCCAGTTAAGTTCCTGCTCCCGGTCAGCGGCTTCCCGGCGAAAAAATTCATTGATAATCTGCACCAGATGACCCTCTTTGAGAGCATCAGTGAGTTCCTCCACGGCGGCAGCAGTAATCCTGTTTCTGCTGGAGGCTGGAAATATTCCTTTAATTTTTCGGCCTGCCAGAGT
>SLJX01000144.1 GCA_007134885.1 Halanaerobiaceae bacterium | reverse complement strand
GTTTGATTCGATAGATAATGGCTATTATCTGCTGAACAGCCGGGGTGGACAGACTACCGGAGATCAGTTTACCTTTGGCGCGGAATATGGCTACCGGATTGAAAATGGGGAGAAAAAGGAAATGGTTCGTGATATTAACATCAGTGGAGAGCTTTTCTCCACTCTGGAGCGGATTTCACTGATTGCCGATGACCTGACATTTTCCGAAATTGGAGGCTGCGGTAAGGGCAGCCCCATGCAGATAAATCGTTTTTCCGGTAAAGGCGCACCTCATGTGAAAATTGACCGGGTTAATACGGGAGGGATTTAAATGAATATCAGGCAGGAGCTAAAAAGCAGATTTGATCAGGCCGAACTGCTGCAGGTTAGGGAAAATGACTTTAAGATTACCGTGGAAAACTGGGAGATCCAGGATCTGGTGCATAATGATCTAGAGAAAGCAGCTCTCAGGGTTGTCAGAGATGGCAGGTCGGGCAGCAACAGCTGCTTTGGAGATTCGGAAGAGACCCTGATCAGTCTCCTGGAGGGTGCGGAGGAATCCGCCCGTTACGGTGACCCCGCTATTTTTGATTATTCTGAGGAGGAGCTGCAGCAGTTTGAAGAGGGGGAGGAGGAGAAATATCAGCAAACTCCCCCGGCGATGATGCTGGATTTTCTGGAGGAGGTCAAGGGTTTTATCGCGGGAGCAGGCCAGGAGCTGACCCTGAATATTTCACTCCAGAAAGAATATCTGGAGGAAAAAATTGAAACGACCCGGGCTGGAGATCTGCGGGAAAACAAAACTAGTTTTTCTCTGATGGTATCTCTTCCCGTGCCCGGGGGCGGTTCAGAGCTGGGAAGATTATTTGTTCAACCGGAATTCTTTGACCGGGTTCCCGATGAAGAGCTACTGAAGCTGATTTTTGAGCAGGGAAAGTCCCGGGAGGTTTCCCTGCCAGAGACAGGTAAGCTGCCGGTTATATTTTCACCCCGTTCGCTCTATTTTCTTATGATTGCCCTGATAGAGGGTATCAGCGGAGCCAATATATACCGGGAAACCTCTCCGCTGCTGGGCAGACTGGGTGAGAAAATATTTTCCGAAAAATTATCGATAACAGATCGGCCCCGGATGGAAGCAGCAGGCTCCCGCCGGAGTTTTGACGATGAAGGTATCCCCACCCGGGAGCAGAGCATAGTTAACCGGGGTGAGCTTCAGAACTATATATATGACCTGGAATATGCCGCCCGGCTGGAGGAAGAGGCAAAGGGGAACGGTTTAAAACGCACCCTTTTCAGTGAGGGCATTGACACTCCAGTTAGACCGGCGCTGATAAATCCAGTGATTGAACCCGGCAGTTCCAGCCGGGAGGAGATGATTGAGGAGCTGGAGGAGGGAATCATGGTGGAGAATATTGTTGGTTTTCATTCCTCCAACTATCAACAGGGTCACTTCTCGGTGCAGGCCCATGGTTTCCATATTCAGGCAGGTGAAATTCAGGGACGGCTCGAGGATGTCATGATTGCCGGTAATATTTATCAGGATTTTCAGGAGATAGCAGCTGTGGGAAAAACTCTCTATCCCGGGTATTATGGCTACTATCCCTATCTGCTGGTTGAAGGAATTCAGGTCACCGGTCAGTAGTAAGAGGAAAGAGGAGAAAAAGTTTGAGAGAATCCTGAAACTAAAATTGTTTAGCGGTGAAGGGGAAGTGAACAACCAGCGGGATAAAAACAGGTTTAAGTCCATCAGGCAGTGATAAGCTTAGGTAGCTGGTTAGTTTGGGCAGTGATAGGTCGGTGAAAGGAAAGAAACAAGCTAAAAATAAAAGAAGAACCCCCCCAAAAGCTGCTTGCTTTTTTTCGGAAGCTGTATTATAATATTAGGCAAATATCATCAGAATACAGGATATTAACTCGCTGATCGGGAATAGTAGGCTTGCCTTTTCCGCTGCTGACAGCCGGTGGTGCTGAGAATCGGCCGGAAAATTAGCTGAATCCACCCGGGAGAGAGGGCCGGAAATTTTCAGGAGGATTGCTGCTGTCCGGAGAGGGCAGCTGATTGAAAAGATTAAGGCTTTCCGGAATGACAGAACGTTAACTCTGTCCCCGAGCTGCTGGTCCGGGACTCTACTGGAAATTTTACTGCAGTTACCGACCGGCAAAGAAGGGTGGCACCGTGAGAGAATCTGGCTCTCGCCCCTTTATCTGAGGGGTGGGGGTTTTTTTATTTTGTTCTATTGTTGTACTCCGAAGGGGCATTGGGATTTGTCTTAAAATATGTAGTGAAATTTTCGTATGTTATTGTGCTCCAAAGAGTCATAGCCGTTTATCTGATATACTTAATTTGTCCCAGATTATCAGGCCGAGAAAATCAAGGAATTTTCAGTAAACTCCTGGGATAAATTCAAGAGTCAGAGAAGAAAGAAGCTGAAAACAGACAATCGGTAATGTTATTAGATCTATGAAAGAACACATCACGGGAGGGAGAAAAATGCTGGATCTAAAATTTATCAATGATAATCAAGAGAGAGTCAGTGAAATGATGGAGAACCGGGGGCTGAAAGCGGATCTGGTTGCTGAGTTTGTTGAGCTGGATGAAAAGCGGAGAGATATCCTTTATGAGGTTGAACAGCTCAGACACAGGCGCAATGTAGCTTCGGACAAAATCGGCCAGCTCAAGCGGGCCGGAGAGGATGCCGAGGACATGATTGCCGAAATGAAGGATGTTTCCGCCAGAATTAAGGAGCTGGAAGATGAGCTTAAGGATGTTGAGGAAGACCTGACGGAGGTCCGACTTAACATTCCCAACATGTATCATCAGGATGTGCCGGTTGGGGAAGATGAGGAGGATAATGAGCTGATCCGGAAATGGGGTGAGCCGCCAAAGTTTGACTTTGATTTCAAGGCTCACTGGGATCTGGCTGAGGATCTTAAAATTATGGACTTTGACCGCGGTACCAAGGTTGCTGGGGCCAGGTTTACCTTTCTCAGAGGAATGGGGGCCCGGCTGGAAAGGGCTTTGATCAACTTTATGCTGGACTATCACCGGGAAAATCACGGTTATGAAGAGATGTTCCCGCCCTTCATTGCCAATGATGCCAGCATGCAGGGGACCGGACAGCTGCCCAAGTTTGCCCATGATATGTTCAAGCTGGAGAACCATGAGCTCTATTTGATTCCCACAGCCGAGGTGCCGGTGACCAACTTTTATCAGGACGAAATCCTCCCGGCAGAAGAGCTGCCCCAATATTTTACGGCCTACAGCGCCTGTTTTCGGGCAGAAGCTGGCTCACATGGACGGGACACCCGGGGAATTATCCGCCAGCATCAATTTAACAAGGTCGAAATGGTGAAGTTTGTGGAGCCGGAGACCTCCTATGAGGAACTGGAGAAAATAACAAAGGATGCTGAAGATATTCTTCAGGCTCTGGAGCTGCCCTACCGGGTTGTCCGCCTCTGCAGCGGCGATCTGACCTTCTCCTCGGCCATGACCTATGACCTGGAGGTCTGGCTGCCGGCCTATGAAACCTATCGAGAAATCTCCTCCTGCAGCAATTTTGAGGATTATCAGGCGAGGAGGGCCGGGATTAGATACCGGCCTGAACCTGAGGCCTCAGCAAGATACCTTCACACCCTGAATGGTTCGGGACTGGCCATCGGTAGAACCCTGGCTGCTATTCTGGAGAATTATCAGCAGCCCGATGGATCGGTGCTGATTCCCGAGGTTCTCCAGGATTATCTGGGCGGCAGGCAGGTTATCGAGCCCCCGAAATAGCTTCTGGAGCAAAAAAACTTTAGACCAGGGGAAGATAACCTTCATCGGAGGGACTATCCTGCTGATTTAAATCCTGACAGGCTTTTTTCAGACGGGTTATGCCTGTTTTGATTTCTTCTTCAGAGACTGCCGCAAAGCTCAGGCGAAAATAGGGAATATTAGCCTGAGGATTCCGGGGATGGATAAAAACTTCGCCGGGCAGCAGGGCAACATTCTGCTGGCGGGCAGCCAGATAAAAATCTCTGCCGCTGATTTCGGCTGGCAGCTTAAGCCAGAAGTAGATTCCTCCCCGCGGGATAAAGGGGATGGCAAGCGGGGGGAGAAGCTTATCTTTAATTTCTGCCAGCATGGTGGCAAATCTCTCCTGAAAGAGACGGCCTATCCGGTCAATATGCTGCTGCCAGAGGCCTTCCCGCAGGTAATAATCCATGGCCCGCTGGGTCAGCCCGGCACTGGAGATATCGGTGGCATGTTTGGCTGCCAGGAGCCGGGATTGATATTTTTCAGGCAGGGTGAGAAAGGCCAGCCTTAGCCCCGGCATAAATATCTTGGAAAAGCTTTTGATATAGAGTACCCTTCCCGGCTGATCATAGGTTTTAAGGGGAAGGGGAGGCTCTCCCCGGTAGCAGAGCTCTGACAGGCAGTCATCTTCGATGATGAGAAAATTGTGCTCTTCAGCCAGCTGGATTAGTTTTTGCTTTTTTACTCTGCTCCAGCAGATGCCGGTAGGGTTGTGAAAGCTGGTCATGGTATAAAAGAGCTGATAGCGGTTCCGGGAGAGTTTGTTTTCCAGCTCCTGAAGGTCGGGACCGTCTTCTTTCAGCGGGATGCTGTCAATGGCAGCAGCCCGGGACTGAAAGGCTGAAATTGCCCCGGGATAGGTGGGTTTTTCTACCAGAACCTGCCTGCCGTAATCCAGAAAGATTTTTACTATTAAATCTATGGCCTGCTGGGCTCCGGAGACGATCTGAATCTCCTCCACCGGGATCTCCAGCCCCTGACGGCTGAAGTAACTTTGAATTGAACGGCGCAGGGGATAAAAACCCTGGCTTTTTTGGTAGGTAAAGGCTTCCCCCTGGTCTCTTTCCAGAACATGGTTGAGGGCTATTTTAAAGTCGTCCACCGGAAAAAGAGAGGGGGCCGGGGTGGCGCTGGCAAAATTAATATCACCGCTGAGGTCCAGTTGACCATAGCCCAGCATTTCGAGAGAATCCTGCTCCCTTTCCGAGACTGCCTCTGCCGGCATTCCTGCTTCCGGCGCCACAAAGCTCCCGCTGCCAACTCTTTTATAGATTAAGCCTTCCTCCTCCAGCAGCTCATAGGCTCGGACTACTGTAGCGGGATTAACCTCAAGTTTACCGGCCAGCTCCCTGATGGGAAGCAGCCGGGAGTTCTTCTCCAGTTCATCAGCAGTAATGCCTTCCTTAATCTGGCGGTAAAGCTGCTGATAAAGCGGCTCCTTTTTGGAACGGTCGAGTGTAAGCTGCTGCCATAATGTCATGCTCTTCCCCCCCCATTTTGAAAATTTTATTGTCCCGCTGTTGACAATACAATATAATTGTGCCATAATATTATAAAATTGTATTGTTTTAAATAGCCGAAACAGACTATTATAGGATAATTGTATCATTACATTCCAGGAAACACAACAGGGATCCGGGATTTCTAATTACCGGCCAGAACTGCCGAATATCATTCCGGATAAAGTCAAAAATTAAAAAAATTTAAAGAAATTAAAAGAAAGGGGAAGCATGCTATGACAACAGCAAAAAGCTATGAGGAAAGAAACAGTTTAACTGAACAATTTAAAGGCGGAGTAATCATGGATGTTACTAATTCTGAAGAGGCAGAGATTGCTGAAAGATGCGGGGCAGTGGCAGTAATGGCGCTGGAAAGGGTTCCCTCTGATATTCGCCAGGAGGGCGGTGTGGCCCGGATGTCGGATCCTGCCCTGATTGATGAAATAATGGAAGCGGTGAATATTCCGGTGATGGCCAAGGTGAGAATCGGTCATTTTGTTGAGGCTCAGATTCTGTCAGCCCTGAAGGTTGATTTTATCGATGAAAGCGAGGTTTTGACCCCGGCTGATGAAGAGAATCATATTGATAAGAGAAATTTTTCTACACCCTTTGTCTGTGGTGCTACCGATCTGGGAGAAGCTCTTCGGCGGATTGCTGAAGGGGCTGTCATGATTCGGACTAAGGGAGAAGCGGGGACCGGTAATGTGGTGGAAGCAGTCCGCCACATGAGAAAAATAACGGCTCAGATTAAGAGTCTGACCAATCTGGATTCGGGTGAACTTATGGCCCGGGCCAAGCAACTGCGAGCACCCTTTGAACTGGTTGAAGAGGTTGCCAGGCGGGGCCGGCTGCCGGTAGTGAATTTTGCTGCTGGAGGTATTGCCACTCCCGCAGACGCTGCTCTGATGAGGCAGCTGGGCTGCGATGGTGTTTTTGTAGGTTCAGGTATTTTCCGCTCCGGTAATCCCGAAAAAAGAGGTCAGGCTATCGTCCAGGCCGTCGATCATTTTCGGGAACCGGAAATTCTGGCAGAGGTCTCAGCTAATCTGGGAGAGGCCATGTCGGGAATCAGCATTACTGACCTGGAAGAGAGCGAGCAGTATGCCGGCCGGGGAGTATAACCGGTTTTTCTGATTTAACTGAGATAGTATCAACTGCCCCCTGACAAGGGGGTTTTTTCTTTTTTCAGCAGAGAAAGAGGTCTGAGCTTATCTGGAGTTCAAATAATTACTTTATAAATAATTACTTTCTATTTATATGTTCTATTTGTTCTATTGATATGTTGAAGTTTATCAGTTACAATTAGAGCTGAGGCAGTTTTGGGATTATAGGATGCTGCTGGGTTGTACCTAGTTGCTGCAGGGTTTTACATAATAATTGAGAAACAGGGAGGGGATAACTATGGCGAGTCTGCTGCAGAGCCAGCAGGTCAGCAATCAAGAATTTGAAATACATGATGTACCAGTGATTGAGTTTAAACCCCTTGAAAGTGAGGAGCGGGGAGGGATAATTTTTTATCACGGCTGGTCCTCCCGGAAAGAAAACCAGACCTTTCGGGCCAGCACAATCGCCAGTTACGGCTTTCGGGTACTGGTTCCCGATGCAGTTAATCATGGAGTTCGGGGAGAGATTGAATATGACACTGAGGAATCCTTAAAGAAAAACTTTTTTTCCACAGTGGTGCAATCGGTGCTGGAGGCTAGCTATCTGCTGGATTATCTGTCTCAGGAAATTACAGGCAATTTTCTGGCAGTTGCCGGGAATTCCATGGGAGGGTTTACAGCAGGAGGTGTACTTGTTCGATATCCCGGGACTGCGGCTATGGTTAATGTTAATGGTTCCTGTGCCTGGTTAAAAACCAGAAATATGCTGGTTGAAGAGGGAGATAATTTTGCTGATGAGATTGAAATTGAGGGAGTTAATTATCAGCTTAAAGAATTTGACCCCTACTACAATTTAGAAAAACTGGAGGAAAGACCAATGCTTCTCCTGCATGGAGAGCAGGACACTTCAGTTCCTCTGGCCGGACAGAAGATATTTTATCAGGCGGCCTCGAACCGCTACAAATCCTTCCCGGAGAACCTAAATCTAATAACCTATGAAAAGCTGAATCACTACTTTACCACCGGCATGCTGGCCGGCATGATTGAATGGCTGCTGGCAGTCAGCCGACAAACCTGAGATGATGCTTGAGGGGCTGTTAGGGAGCGGGTTGTGATGCTTGAGGGGTATTTATGATAGGGGTTTTTATTATTAATCTTAGAGCTTTGAACTTGAATATTTGATTGGAGGGTTTAAATTGCAAATCAAGACAGCCTGTTTACAGCTTGAGATCACCGGGAAGCAGAGTAAGGAGGAAAGGATAGAACTGGCACTTCAGGAGATGGAAAGGGCCAGGGACTGCCAGCTGATTGTTCTGCCGGAACTCTGGAATGTTAATTTTCTGGATTATTCAGCCTATCAGCGGGAGAGTGAAAAGTTTTCAGGCCAAACCATTACCAGGCTGGCGGAGAAGGCGGCTGAAATTGACAGTTTTGTTCATGCCGGCAGCATTGTAGAAGAGGCAGAAGATGGTTACTATAACACCAGTGTGCTGCTGGATAACAGGGGAGAAATGCTGGCTACTTACCGCAAACTTCATCTTTTTGGCTATCAATCCCGGGAGAAAGAACTATTAAAACCGGGTCAGGAAATTGTCATCGCTGAAACACCTCTGGGACGTTTGGGACTGGCTACCTGCTATGACATTAGATTTCCTGAACTCTTCCGGCGGATTCAGGAGAAGGGAGCGGAAATTTTGCTGGTTTGTGCTGCCTGGCCCTTCCCCCGTTTGAGCCACTGGCAGATTTTAAATCGAGCCCGAGCTCTGGAAAATACCTCTTATCTGGTTGCCGTTAACTGTGCCGGAGGATTTCAGGAGCATATATATGCCGGCCACAGCATGATTGTGGATCCCTGGGGGACGGTGACCGCCGGAAGTGATTATCATCCAGGTATTGTCAGGGGTGAGATTGACAGGGATAAATTGCAGCATATCAGAAAGACCTTTCCGGTTTTGACAGATCGACGGATGTAACGGCACAGGAAAAGTCGGATGTAACGGTAGGGGTAAAGACGGATGAAAAGCTCCTAGTCTTCCGGGAAGAGGCTGGAAAGATAGCGTTCTCCGCTGTCGGGAGCAATTATCAGGAAATTATCCTCCGACTGATATTCTTCAGCTATTTTCTGGCCGGTGAGCACTCCGGCGGCAGAGGAAGGCCCGAGAAAGAGGCCCTCTTTTTTGCTCAGCTGTTCCTGAAGCTCATAGACTTCCTCATCCTCCAGCAGGACAATCCGATCATATATGTTTTTATCTAGAATTTCCGGAATAAAGCCAGGTCCGGTGCCAGGAATATTGTGGCTGCCAGGTTCGCCACCGCTCAGCACTGGAGAACAGCAGGATTCAAAGGTAACTATTTCCAGCCCGGGAATTCGCTTTTTCAGAAAATTGCCGGTGCCGGTTATTGTTCCTCCGGTACCGCAGGAAACTATCAGAACATCAAGTTTCTGCTGGAAAGCAGCCAGGATTTCCGGACCGGTTGTTTTTTCATGGGCAGCCGGGTTGGCCGGATTGGCAAACTGATCCGGACGAAAGGCAGCGGGGTATTTATCCTGCAGCTCCAGACAGAGATTATAAGCACCTTTCATGCCTCCGGCAGCTGGAGAAAGTATAAGTTCAGCCCCGTAGGCAGTCATCAGCTGACGTCTTTCCTGACTGGCATCCTCGGGCAGAACGATAATGCATCTGTGCCCTAAGAGGACAGCTGCCCGGGCCAGGCCGATCCCGGTATTGCCGCTGGTGGCTTCCAGAATGGTGCCCCCGCCACCCCGGGGAAGCTGCCCGTCCTTTTCGGCCTGCTTCAGCATCTCCATAGCCGGCCGATCCTTAACGCTGCCGGCGGGGTTAAATTGCTCCAGCTTGAGAAAAATATTAGGCCCTTCAGCAGGAATTATTTTATTGAGCTTGATAACGGGAGTTTTCCCCAGCAGATTTCCCTCTTTTCTGATAATCATTGACTGTGACCTACCAGATCTTCAGGGATAAAGAAGCCCTCAAGATTGCTGCTTTCAATAAATCCCGCTGCTTCTGAGACTTCTGCCATCTCCTCAACCGCGCTTTTATTGAGCTCAGAAGTAAACTGGGTTCTGGTCAGCGAGGATTCAATTATTTCCAGATCCAGATGCTGCTCGGAAATGTCAGCGATCGACTCCTGAATAATTTCCGCAGCTGCTGAAGGATTTTCATCGATGTAGGAAATTGCTTTCTGCTGGGCCTGAAGGAACTGCTGGACCAGTTCAGGTTCTTCCCGGAGTATTTCCCCGCGGGTTACCACAATGGTGTTGGGCAAATTTCCTTCCCAGGGCACTTCATTCCATTCCAGGGCAACCTGGCCTTCTCCTTCTATCTCGAGCCGGGAAGCCCAGGGTTCAGAAACAACGGCAGCATCCAGCTGCCCTCGACGGAACATACCGCTGACACTGGCAGGAGGATGGGTGCGGTGATCTACAGAACCGCCCCGCCTTTTGGTTGTCAGGTCGGTTTCAGCCAGCATATATCTCAGCTGGAGATCGTGGGTGCAGCCCAGAGCCGGGGTTGCAATTTTGATACCTTCCAGGTCTTCGGCCCGGCTAAATTCAACATCTGGGGCTGTGACCAGCAGATTACCTCCGGTGCTGGCTCCGGCAAGAGCTACAACATCTGCCCCCTGTAAATATCTGTTGAGGGCCGGTCCGGGCCCTACCAGTCCAATATCAATTGCCCCGGTGGTTAAAGCATCCATGAAGAGGGAGCCGTCAGGAAAATGATTGGTTGTAATTGTTAAATCAGCAAGTTCTTCGGCAAAGTATCCTCGTTCCAGAGCTACCATGGCTGTTCCGTGAGTGAGGTTGGGAAAATAGCCGATGGTTATTTCGCTGCGGGCGGCAATTTCTTCTGAAGCTCCGGTAAAATAGAGATAAGCTCCGAAAATTAACAGCAGTGTCAGAGCCAGTAAGATTGTTTTCTTAATCCTTGAATCTTTTAAGCTGGTGAACATCGTAGATACCTCCTGATAAAGGTAATTATCTATGGTTTGTGGAATTTTAGCTGGTTTAAACAACAAATAGCTGAAATGGTAAAAGATGAAAGCACATAAACTAAACATTAAATTAAAAGCAACTGAAACAGAATCTTAAGCAAAATTTCAGGGCTCTATTTCAGAAAACTTAAACTATGTGATTAAAATACAGGATTACTGGAACCGGTGAGGGAATCAGGCTGCAAAAAGGATACTGGTTGAGTCAGCTAGACTGGTAGCCCCAGCGTTCCAGCACTCTGTCTTCAATTTTTTTAAAGAAATAGTTATCGGTGATAAAGCCAAAGGCTCCAATTAAAAAAATGATAGCGATTACCAGCCGCATATTGCCCATGTCACGGCCCCACATCAAAAGCTGGCCAAGACCGCTGCCTCCCCCGATCAATTCTCCGGCCATTAAAGCCCTCCAGGAGAAAGCCCAGGAAAAACGCAGACCGGTCAGCAGATGAGGCAGAGCGGCAGGCAGCATAACCCGATAGAAAACCGATAATTTGCCGGCGCCCAGAGTCCGGGCCGATTTTATAAATACTGGATTAACATTCTTTAAGCCGCTGGTGGTGGTGCTGACCATATTCCAGCTGGCGCCGAGTATAATCACCGAGATTATGGCAGTTTCTCCCAGAGAAAACCAGAGCAAGGCCAGCGGCAGCCAGACAACACTGGGAACACTCTGCAGCGCTATAATAAAGGGAGAGAAGGCTCTGTCGGCTGAGGGAACCAGGGCCAGAAATAGTCCGAGAAAAAATCCCAGGGCAGAAGCCAGCCCGAAGCCGATAAGCAGACGGCGAAAGCTAACTGAAATTGCTTCCAGCAGGGTGCCATCCTGAAAGCGGGTAATAAGAGTTTCTACTACAGCTAGAGGCCGGGGCAGCAGATATTCCGGCCAGATATCCCTGCTGGCCAAAAAATGCCAGATTAGTATCAGCAGACCAAATACCAGGAGTCTGAATAGAAGGGTTTTTGCTGTTTCTCGAAATTTCATCCTGCGGCAACCTCCTGGTAATTTGAATTATACCGGGAGCTCTGCTGCGGGGAGGGAGATAGATCAGCCAGGATTTCTTCTTCCCGGCGGACAATATCAGCCTGTCCCGGTTTTCTGGGATAGCTAGACTTTATTCTGTATTCTGATTTGATACGGCCGGGATTGCTGGCCATTACCAGTATGCGTTCTGAGATTAACAGGGCCTCTCTAATACTGTGGGTAACAAAAACCACTGTCATTTTGAGGTCCTGCCAGAGTTCCACCAGCTCCTGCTGCAGTTGATAGCGGGTCTGTTCATCGAGAGAGGCAAAAGGTTCGTCCATTAACATGATATCGGGCCGCAAAACCAGAGACCGGGCCAGTGCTACCCGCTGCTGCATTCCTCCGCTGAGCTGATGGGGGTAGGAATCGGCTGTACCTGCCAGCCCTACTTTTTTCAACTCTGTCAGTGCGAGCTTTTCTCTTTCTGCCCGGGGTATACCCCTTTCCTTTAAACCAAAGGTTACATTAGATTTAACTGTCAGCCAGGGGAAGAGGGCAGCTTCCTGCAGCATAAGTACTCTGCTCTGGGCTGGGCCCTGGATTTTTTCACCCTGACAGTAGGCGGTGCCGGAGGTGGGTTCCATCAAACCGGCCAGGATATGAAGCAGGGTGGATTTACCACAGCCCGAAGGTCCCAGCAGGGTTAAAAATTCCCCCTCGGCAATAGAAAGATTTATCCTGTCCAGAACCGGTTTCTCGGGATTTTCTTGATAAGCTTTGCTGAGATTTTCTGTGCTAATTGCGGACAAATAATATCAACCTCCCTGATACTGAATGCATTGTTCGGGTGTTTCTCTTTTTTAGGCTCTTACATACTGTACATAAATTCAAATTGTTGTCCAGTTTACATATACCCGAGTAATCTGATAAACATTATAATAAATACTAGCAGGGTTGTCAAGTTTATTAATTTTTATTAATGCTTAAACTATTTTCAAACTTTTTTACAGCTTCTCCGAATTTTTTATCTTAAAAATCATAAAAAGGGAAATTACAAGAGAATTTGTTTTGTTATAAGCAGTAAAAAATTTGATTTATGTGCCAGCATTTTTGGACTCTATCTATTTTCTGTGGAGTTTTTTCTGATTATCGCTACTTAACTATTGCTCCTTAAAAAATTGTTTTTATCCTACAATCCTTTGTAAATATTAAAGAACGATGTTCAGTAAAACCTCGGCAAATATTAAAAAATAGGCTATGTTTTGTTTTTATCTCAGATTAATCGAACTCTAAAAGTAAGGATTGAACTTTAAAGAAAAAGTAAAAAAACTTGCTGTCTATTTAAGTCCGTTTATCTATTTAAGGCGGTTTAATATATGATAGCTATTGACAGCTTTCTACCAGTGGAAGACAAAAAACCAAAGCTAGAAGCAAAAAAATAAAAGCCTCTTCCCCTGCTGGAGAGAAAGAGGCAGTGACAATGTGGTTATGGTTTTTTTTATTTGGGGAAAATATGATATTTCTCCGGGTTTACAGGAAATCAATAAAAGTCACTGATTCTCCAGCAGATGCTGGAGATAAAAAATAGTGAGTATTTTCCCGGGATAACAGGAAATTCGATAAAAGTCACCGGATAAAAAACTTTATTTTGTTAAGATTCGGGATTAACTGTCGTAAGATTTAGGATTAACTTTCATACATATAATTCCTGGTCAGGGGAAGGTCGTTATTTATACCCTTAACAAAGAGCAGCTGATGAACAGAAGTGCCCAGGTAACGGAAAGTAGCTACCACTCCGGCCAGGAAAAGCTCCCACATCCGGGCAAATTCTTCATCAAACATCTCGGTGACCAGATCCCGAACTTCGGTGAAATTTTCAAACCAGTTTTCCGCCGTCAGGGCATAATGGCGGCGGATGTTTTCAGCATCGATGAGCCGGAAGGAGAATTCAGGCAGCTGCCAGACTACTTCCCGCACAGAAGGAATATAGCCCCAGGGAAAGATATACTTTTCCAGCCAGGGATGAGAGGGGTCTTCTTTTTGATGGGTGATGGTATGCAGTAGTGATAAACCTCCCTCTTCCAGCAGATCATGTACTGTCTGGAAATATTCCGGGATGTGTTCCCGGCCAACATGTTCAAACATTCCCACGCTGACAATTTTATCGAAAACTAAATTCTCCCGGGCCATTTCTCGGTAATCCTGCTTTTTGATGGTAACCAGATCCTCCACACCCCGGGTTTTAATTTTTTTCTTTCCACCCTTAACCTGTTCCTCGCTCAAGGTTATACCGAGGGCTTCCACCCCATACTGTTCAGCGGCTCGAACAACAAGCTCTCCCCAGCCGCAGCCGATATCAAGCAGTTTTTCACCGGGTTTTAAGTTCAACTTTTTTAAGACATGATCAATTTTCTGCAGCTGGGCCTTTTTTAAATCGTCATCTGGGGATTTGAAATAGGCACAGGAATAGGTCATTGTCTCATCCTGCCAGAGCTTAAAAAAATCATTGCCAATATCGTAGTGCTGGCGGACCCCCTCTTCCTGGCCTTTTCGGGAAATCTCCCGCTGGCGCTCCATAAATCTGTCATACCATTTTTCCTTATCATCCCCACCGATCTTTTCGGCATTCCGGGCTCCGATCTGTAAAACTTCCCGCAGATCACCCTTTACATCGATTTTTCCCTGCATGTAGGCTTCTCCCAGTTTTAACTCCGGACTTTGTTTGATTTCTGATAGATCCAGTTTCTCATTAAAGATCAGCTCGAATTCGGGTTCCTGTTTACCATCGGAACTAAAAATATCACTATTTCCATCCCAGTAAGTAGCCTTAAAAGTGCAGCCTTCAACTTTATTGAGGACCTGCTGAATAAGTTTTTTCTGAATCATAATTGCCTCCTCCTTATTTTTGATGAGCAGAGCAAGGGGTAAGCCGATGAAGGTTGAAATATTTGATTATACAAATTGCTATTTATCTGAATTATATCACAAACAGCTCGTTCTTCTCAACTCAGGGGAGTTTTTCTGTTTATGAATTGATTCCCGGACCCGGTTTAGGGGCTGGATAACCTTTAGAAAGAAAGAGCAGATTTACTTAATAAAAAAATCTGTCCAGCGGTTCATAATAGATATAAGAGAAGAAAGGGAAGAAGTTGTATTTAGAAGAAAATAAGTATATTTTGGTACAGCAGATCTTTCAAAAAAACTTAGACCAGCAAGAGCAGGGCAATGATAAAATGATAATATTTTTAGAAAAGTAGTTCCAAAATAATTAAATCTTGAGCCAATAACTTCAACCAGCAAAAAATTGCTAAAGATACCTCAGATTTGGTTATAAAATCAGGTTATAAAATTGTTTGACTATCTTTGACCTTTAAGGTATAATAT
>SLJX01000168.1 GCA_007134885.1 Halanaerobiaceae bacterium | reverse complement strand
TCGGAACAAACTATAATTGCTGTTGTTCAAAATGCCTGAAAAGCTCCTGAAGTGCTGCCAATAATACTAAAGATTTCTGCCAGCCCTCTCACCAGCAAAATTTTTTCTGAACTAATAGTAACCTGCAAATATTTGTGGTATAATAATATGGTCGGTACCGGGTTCCACCCGAAAATTCGACAATATTTAAAGACTTTAAGTTTCGCTGAAAGGAAGCAGCAAAATAACCTGGCATTAAAATGTTGTCCACTAACAGCTTTATAACGGCACTAAAAATGCTGTCCGCTATCAGCGTAATAACAAATTATCTCTTCTGTACTAACTTACCCTGATTTTTCCCGGGAGGTTCAACCCATGTCCCGAAATGAGCTAAGAATCATACTGGTCGATGACCACACCCTTTTTAGAAAAGGAATAGCATTATATTTAAATGATGTGGCAGAAATTGCTCTCAAAGCTGATTTTGCTGAGGGCAGGGAAGCCCTTGCATATCTGGAAAAAAATCATCAGGAAATTGATCTTGTTATTATGGACCTCAATATGCCGGGGATCGATGGAGAAGAAGCCACCAGCATAATATGTCAGCAGTGGCCGGAGCTTAAGGTTTTGATTTTAACCAGTTATGGCAGTGGAGAAAAAGTTTTTCAGATGCTGAGCACCGGTGCCTCTGGCTATCTGCTTAAAGATGCTGAACCCTCAGAGCTGGTTATTGCCATAAAAGCAGTGGCTTCAGGAGGGACCTATTTTGGTCAGCAGCTGGCTGCTGAACTGCTGAATCTGGTTAACAAAAATTCAAAAAGCCCTGAAAACAGCAATTCAGATTCTGACCCGGTGATGAAGCAGGAATCAGTCACTTCCGAACCTGACTGGATCAATCAGAAACTTATCGAGCCCCTGACTGAGAGAGAACTTGAGGTTTTGACCCTGATCGGACAGGGACTGGCTAATTCTGAGATAGGAGAGCAGCTCCATATCAGTGATAACACTGTTAAAACCCATGTCTCCAATATATTTCAAAAATTGAATGTCAACAGCAGGACCCAGGCGGCATTTATTGCTCTGCAGAAGGGGCTGATCTAAATGGAGAAAGTCTTGATTAAAAAAATTATTATTAGTTCAGCTATTGGTGGTCTGGCTGTTTTTTTATTTTCTTACTTTTATCTGCTTTTAAATCCGGAAAGCCTTTTTACGTATCTTCATGTTATTATTTTTACTGCAGTAAGTATTGCGGTCTCTGCCCTGGTCACAATGATTGGCTCTCTGGTTGATGAAAGACTTATAAAAGCCGGCATAGAAAGTAATCTCCTCCGTCAGCTTATAGTGATGACAACAGCCATGATAATTGTAGGAACAGCTGCGGGAATTATTTCTTTAAATTATGATATCTTTGGTTTTCAGCCAGAGAGGCTTTTTATTCTGGTAGGGCTGACAGGCTTTTTAGTAGCCGGAATTATGATTTTTGTAGAAAATAAAATCTGGCAGATGAGAAAAGAGATGCTTGAACTGGAAATAAGAAATACCTACCTGGAAGAACTGAATCAGCAGGAGAAATTATTAAAGGCAGCCAGCAAAAAACTTATTGTTTCCGAGGAAAGAAACAGGATGGCCCGGGAACTGCATGATTCTATAGCTCAGGGGCTTAATGGGATAAATTACAGCTTGAATACTTTGAAAAAGAAAATTGGCAGCAGTGATCAGGATAACCTCGAAATTCTGCCGGTGATAGACCATCTTGAGGAAACTACAGAGGAGACTTTAAAAGAGTTGCGAGATTTAATCCTGGAACTGAAACCTTCAGTGATTGAAAATAAAGGCCTGGAGCAGGCAGTTCAGTCTCACTGTCAGCTTTTTGCCCGGCGTCAGGAGATTGAGCTGAATATGGATATTGCCAGGATTGCTAATCTTTCACCGGAACTGGAACTGGCAATATTCAGGATAGTTCAGGAAGCACTGGCCAATGTGCAAAAGCACAGTCAGGCTGATCGGGTTAAGGTTTACTTAAAAGAAATCCCCTCAGAAAAAGATTCTGAAGCGGAATCCAGGATAATATTAAGGGTTGCTGACAACGGCAGAGGTTTTACTGAGGAAAACATTAAATCCAGCGGTATAGCTAATATGAAAACCCGGGCTCAGCAGAATAATGGCAGTTTAAAGATTGACTCAAAACCCGGAAAGGGAACCAGCATAGAGGCTTCTTTTACTGTTGTTTAAATTTCTATCTATTAAGACATAAGACATTATCCCCTTATGTTAACTGACTGTCAAATCTATTTCTTATCGCAGCACAAATACTTACTAAAGAAAAATTTATAATTGAATATTTATGATGAAAGATAGTACTTTTGGGTGACCCATTTATCACAAATCCGGGTGATCCTTTTTTTATTTCTTCCTGGTATGATATATCCATAGTAATTAATTCTGATGTACCTGGAGGGAATATAAAAGTGAACGAATCCTGTATCAAAGTGGAAAACCTGAAAAAGAGTTATGGATCAGTCCAGGCAGTTGATGGGGTCAGTTTTCAAGTGGAATCGGGTACGGTTTTTGGCATGTTAGGACCTAATGGCGCAGGAAAAAGTACAACGATTGAAATTTTAACCGGTCTGCAGGCAAAGGATCAGGGGGAGATTGAAATACTCGGGATGGAGGTTGAGAAAGATAGCCAGCCTTTAAAGGAAAGGCTTGGAGTTCAGCTTCAGTCTCCAGCATTATTTGGCAAACTGAATATCAGAGAGCTGGTTACCCTGTTTGCCAGTTTCTATCAAGACCCGCTGGATCCAGAAACAGTGATCTCTCTGGTCGGTCTGGAAGACAAGCTCAAAGAGAAGACCGAGAATCTTTCCGGTGGTCAGCGTCACCGGCTGGCAGTTGCCCTGGCAATAGTCGGTAATGGCGATATCATATTTCTTGATGAACCAACAACTGGTTTGGATCCCCAGTCCAGACGGAAATTGTGGGGAGTTATCACCGAGCTGAAAGAACTTGGTAAAACAATTTTTCTTACCACTCATTACATGGATGAAGCTGAGATTCTTTGCGACCAGCTTATTATTATCGACCGGGGCAAAATAATTGCTTCGGGCAGACCAGACAGTTTAATTGCTGAGCATTTTACTGAAGATGCCCTTGAATTTACCAATCCTTCTTTTACCGCCAGCCAGATTAATGGTTTTAAGGAGTTAAGAGGAGTTACCGGAGTTAATCTTAGCAGTGAAGACATCGTTTTACTCTATACCATTAACGCTCCAGAAACAATTGCTGATCTGATGGCTTTGGCAGAAAATGAGGGCAAAAATATTAATGGCTTAAAATTACGCAAAGCGTCTTTAGATGACCTGTTTCTCAAGCTAACTGGAAGGGAGATAAGATAACATGAAAGCATTTAAGAGAATGTTTATAGCCAACCTGAAGGAGTTTATCAGGGATAAAAGCGGACTTTTCTGGATCCTGGCTTTTCCTGTCGTATTCATTTCGCTCTTTGGTCTGGTTTTTACGGGAGACAGCCTGTCAGATTTTGACTATGTATTTCCTGGAATACTGGCAATGGCCTTAATGCAGCTTGGTCTATTTGGCGCGATGCAGTTCTTAAGCTTGAGGGTAAATAAAGTGATCAGAGGTCTGGGAGTAACACCCCTGTCTAAAGCCGCTCTGCTCAGCAGTGAAATATTATTAAAAATACTGGTCGGTTTTGTCCAGGCTTCAATTATTCTGACTATCGGAATCCTTGTTTTTGACATCAATTTAGTCAGCCCGCTTTATCTAGTCTACTTTTTAGTTCTGCTGGGATCGATGCTATTTGTCAGCCTGGGCTATATGCTGACAACATTTGTCAGCAGCATCGAAGGTGGCTCAGGATTGGCCCAGATAGTTCAAATTCCAATGATGTTCCTGGCCGGAATCTTCTTCCCGGCAGACATGCTGCCGGGCTTCATCCAGCCGGTAGTCAGAATAATTCCTCTAACCTATCTGGCTGATGCCTTCAGACAGATCACAGTTGGAATTCCAGGTGACTACACCATGGCTACAAATCTT
>SLJX01000031.1 GCA_007134885.1 Halanaerobiaceae bacterium | reverse complement strand
TATTATAAATATAACAAATAATAAAAAGAGACAGTCACAAGGAAGAAAAAAACCTCTCTCCTCAGCTTCCGTTAGAGAATCAGTCGAATGGCAGCTGCTGACAGCTTTAATTCATAATCAGGACTACCGGGAAGAGGTTATTGCCAGCTTAAAACCCGGCTATTTTTTGGGAGAAGCCCGGCAGCTGGCCGAGCTGATCTGGCAGGATCCGAAAATAACCAGCACGGAGATTCTGGCTGAGCTTTCCGGGCCGGGAAAAGAGATGGTTTCCCGAGAGCTTATGACTTCCGGCAGGCAGATTTCCCGGTCCAGACTGGCTGAACTCAGCAGGACGATAAAAAACCGCAGTGTTCGAACTGAAATTAACAATCTTATTGAAATTCTCTCGGATGGAGAAAAGAGAGGAGAATTTACCATTAATGATATACTGCTCTATTATAAAAGGTTGATCACTGAAGAAAGGGGGAGCAGTGATGAGTAAAAAAGAGATAAAACTGGAAAATCAACCTGAAGTTAAGGGATTGCTGGAGAAGGGTCAGAAGGATGGAGAATTGTCCTATCAGGATATTATGGATTCTCTGGAAGATGTGGAATTAGATTCTGAAGAAATTGAGGTAATTTATGAAATGATGGAAGATTTAAATATAGATATAATCACTGAAGATGAAAGTTCAGAGGAAGACTCCGGAGGGGAAGACCGGGAGCTGGATCTGGAAGTTCCTCAGGGGGTAGGGATTGATGACCCGGTTCGTATGTATTTAAAGGAGATTGGCAAGGTAGATCTGCTGACAGCTGAAGAGGAAGTTGATCTGGCTAAGAGAATGGAAGCCGGAGATCAGCAGGCCCGCCAGCAGCTGGTAGAGGCCAACCTGCGTCTGGTAGTCAGCATCGCCAAAAAATATGTCGGCCGGGGAATGCTCTTTCTGGATCTGATTCAGGAAGGTAATATGGGTCTGATGAAGGCCGTTGAGAAATTTGACTACCGCAAGGGTTACAAATTCAGCACCTATGCCACCTGGTGGATCAGACAGGCCATTACCCGGGCCATTGCCGACCAGGCCAGAACCATCCGGATCCCGGTTCACATGGTTGAGACCATAAACAAGTTGATCAGGGTTTCCCGGCAGCTGCTTCAGGAGAAGGGTAGAGAGCCAACTCCAGAAGAGATCGGTGAAGAAATGGATATCAGCGCTGATAAGGTCCGGGAAATAATGAAAATAGCCCAGGAACCTGTTTCTCTGGAGACCCCTATCGGGGAAGAGGAGGACAGCCATCTGGGAGATTTTATTGAGGATGAAGATACGCCTGCTCCTGCTTCAGTGGCTTCCTTCATGCTGCTCAAGGACCAGTTGGATGATGTGCTGGAGACCCTGACCGACAGAGAAAAGCGGGTTTTAGAACTGCGCTTTGGCATTGAAGACGGCCGCTCCCGAACCCTGGAAGAGGTAGGTCGGGAGTTTGGAGTGACCCGGGAACGAATCCGTCAGATTGAAGCTAAGGCTCTTCGCAAGCTCCGCCATCCGACCCGCAGCAGAAAACTCAGGGATTATCTGGATTAGTTAATCGGAATTTATGTAGCTATAAGCTATGATACTGGAGTTAAGCAAAGCAATCGGGGTCTAAACCGACCTGAAGTCCGATATTATGCTTTTAAAACCGGGGATTTCTATTGACTGCTACTTCAAAATCCCGTATAATAGTGATTGCGTTGGAAGATAAGTAAATATTTGGGCCCATAGCTCAGTTGGTCAGAGCAGGCGGCTCATAACCGTCTAGTCCCAGGTTCAAATCCTGGTGGGCCCACCATTAAAACCTACTCTTTAGTAAAATCAAGTCAGTCGTCAACCTTGTTCTGTATTTCAGGAACAGGGTTTTATTTTTATAGTTTTTCCTGTATTCTGCCAGCAGAAAGTAGCCAGGCTAACTTTTATTTAAATACCCATATTTTATGTTTAATGCAAATCAGTTAGTTTTTTATAAAATAAATATCTACTTTAATTATGACAGGAGGATAATAATGCTTAAAGTTAAGGATATCACAGCCAGAATTCAGGAGCTGGCTCCCCCCGAAGCTGCAATGGACTGGGACAACAGCGGTCTGCAGCTGGGAAATCTTGAAGAGCAGGTAACCAGGGTACTGATTGCTGTGGAACCAACAGAGAAGGTTGTTCTGGAAGCCCTGGAGAAAAACTGTCAGCTTCTGATCGTTCACCATCCTTTGATTTTCCAGGGATTAAAAAGTTTAAATCTGGCCGAGCCTCGGGGCAGCCTAATAGGCAGAGCCCTGAAAAATGATCTGGCTGTCTTTGCCGCGCACACTAACCTGGACCAGGCCCGGTGGGGACTCAATGACTTTCTCGCCGATAAGCTTGAACTGGAGGAAGTTGAAAATCTTCAAACCGGTCTCAAACAGGAGAAGCTGGTGGTCTTTCTGCCCCGGGATTCTCTCAAAGAGGTTCAGCAAGCTCTCTTTTCAGCGGGTGCCGGAGAGATTGGCAACTATTCGGAGGCATCCTTCTTTACCCAGGGCACCGGAACCTTCAAGCCTCTGGCCGGAAGTTCCCCGGCAGTTGGCCAGCAGGGCAAGCGGGAAGAAGTGGAGGAATACCGCCTGGAGGTCCTTTATCAAAACCGGGACCGCAGCAGAATTATTGATTCTTTAAAAGAAGCTCATCCCTATGAAGAGCCGGCCTATGATATCTTTGCCCTGGAGCAGCATCAAAATGAACCTCAGCCAGCCCGGCTGGGAAGGCTGACAGAACCGGTCAGCCTGGAGAAATTTCTCCAGCGGGTTAAACGGGTTTTGAGTCCTTCTGTTCTCAGATATTCTGGCAGCCTGACCCGGAGAATAGGCCGGATTGGACTGGCCTGCGGCAGCGGGGGAGATTTCCTCAAAGAGGCCGATCCGAAAAGAATGGATCTTTTTCTTACCGGTGATGTAAAATATCATGAACTTCTGGCAGCCCGGGAGAAAGGGGTGGCAGTCGTCGATGCCGGTCATTTTGCCACTGAGAAGATTTTTAGAGAGCTGATTGCCGGTTACCTCTCAGACAGCTTTCCGGCCCGGGAACTGGAAGTAGTTGAAGCCAGCCGCGATGAATCTCCCTGGCAGCTGGCCTGAGAGCTGGTTGTTTGAATTTAATATATTTTGATAAAACTTGACAGTTTTTTCAGCGAGTGCTATAATTTAAGTGTAATACAAGCAATCCACTCAGGTTATGGTAGGGCAGGCTGATCGGATGGTCGCGGCTGTCTTTTGGCAGACGAGGAAAGTCCGAGCTCCAAAGGGCAGGGTGCTGGGTAACACCCAGTGGAGGCAACTCCCAGGAAAGTGCCACAGAAAAGATACCGCCGGGTATTCATCCGGTAAGGGTGAAATGGTGAGGTAAGAGCTCACCGGAGCTCAGGTGACTGAGCTGCCAGGCAAACCCCACCCGGAGTAAGTCCAAATAGAGGGGAATGAGGGCGGCCCGTCCTTCCCCCGGGTCTGGACGCTGGACCTGGCAGGCAACTGTCAGGCTAGATGGATGACCGTCACCACAGAACTCGGCTTACAGATCAGCCTGCCGATTTTATTAAATCTCAAATGATGAGGTGGGGCTTTATGCCAGAGGGAAAATCTTTAGTCATGGAGGCCATGGAAGATATCAGCCTGGTTATCAAAAGACTTAAAAGGCTGAATCTGGACGAAGTGGAGATTGACGATAAGATCCTTGATAACCGGGTTATTACCCTGGAAGGTTACCTGAGATTTATGGATCGTGACGGAATCCCCGAACTCAAGAAAATTGTCGCCCGGCTGGAAGGTGATAATCATGACTGATAAAGTCTATTATAAAATTCAGTATCCCATGAAGAAAGCAGTGGAATCTCTCAACAGGGTTTTTCTGGACGATGAAAGATATGAAGAGGAGCTCAGTAAACTGAACGAAAGAGACCGGGAGAAATTGCAACAGTTTATTGAAGAATGGGAGAACGAGAATCGAGCTCGTCTGGAAAATCTGATAGAGAACTTAAGAAAGAAAATGAACGAATAGAATTCATGCCTTCAGCCTCTGCAGCTGAAGGCTTTTCTTTTGCAATAGCAGGGGAAT
>SLJX01000163.1 GCA_007134885.1 Halanaerobiaceae bacterium | reverse complement strand
ATTCCGGCCGCCCGTAAAATTTCGCAAACTGCCTCAGTCTTTTATCCTTAACTCCCCTCTCTGTTAAAGAACAGAAAGGTTCGGGAATTAACAGTGCGATCTCCTTCTCCGCCAGCTGCTCCTTTACCTGATTCTGCAGTCCCGGGGGAAAACCGGTTTCAAAGTCTACCGGGGCAATAACAGCTTCAGCCCGTATTTCTTCAGCAATATCCGGAATCAACTGAGCCAGCCCGGTACTTTCAACCAGAGCCAGCAGCAGATCAGCCCGGGATAGGTTTTCCGGAATAAAAGCTTCGGGATTATCTATCACCGGTAAATTTAGAGCCGGCATTTCCTGACATTCAACCTTCCAGCTTTCCGGGGCGGTTGTAGAAATATAACTGGCAATTCTATTACCCCAGCCCCGGCCTGTTTTCTGGTATAATATCAGCAGTTTCATTGCAAAATCTTCTCCATAATTTCAACTACAGCTTTTCGGGCCGGGGTATCTTCCGGCAGCTCCAGCATCGATTTCTGATTAAGATTATAATCCAGGACATTATCATCTTCTGGAATTCGTCCTGCCAGTTCAAGATCAAGCTTATCAATCTCTTCCTGGAGTTTGGGGTGAAGCTCTTCCCGGCGGGCTCTATTTAAGATTAAATGGGTTCTGCCTACAAAAATTTCCAGATCATTAACCAGCTGGAGAATCCTGCCGGCAGCTCTGATCCCGATGGGGTTTTCATCACTAACCAGCAGCAGATCATCAATGTCCCGGGTGGTCCTGCGGGATATATGCTCCATGCCGGCTTCATTATCCAGCACTGCAAAAGCATAATTTGGCATTAATTCGTCCATGTAGGAACGCAAAATATCATTAACCGAGCAGTAACAGCCCGGACCTTCAGTCCTGCCCATGACCATCAAGTCGAAACCATTCTTTTCAATCAGGGCAGTCTGAACCTGATATTCAATATGGCGGCGTTTGCTCATACCTGCCGGCATATTCTTACGATCTCTTGTTTCAGCCAGGATATCTCCCAGAGTAACAGGCACTTCAACACCCAGATTTTCATTTAAATTGGCATTGGGATCAGCATCTACTGCCAGTATGGGAATCCTCTTCCGGCTGATTAAATCAGCAATTACCAGAGAAGCAACCGTGGTTTTCCCGGTTCCTCCCTTACCAGCAACTGCGAAGGTATATGGCATTTATTATCCTCCTAGTCTCCTTGGCAAATTATCCAGCAAATCAGATCAAATCAAATTGAACTCTGACCTGATTAAGTCATTATTTTTTCTGTCCTTCTCCCGGTGTATAATCTCTCAAAAAGGCCGCTATTCCGGTAGCCTCTCTGGGCCCAACAACTACATCCCAGCCTGATTCTACTTCCAGAGAACCGCTCATAACAGCGATATAACCGGGAATAATTACTTCCTTGTGATTGAGCTTATCTTCCAGTCCCGATTCCTTAAGGGCCTTGGCTGCTATTTCAGCATTGAGGTTTTCTGAAGAGTAGGCAGTCAGCACAGACTGTCCTTCAGTATCAACAGTCAGTATATAGGATGGGACCCTGCTGGATTCAACCTCAGAGGCTACAGTGAAGTAGGTCAGAGCAAAGTTGGTGGTTAAAAGAACCGGGGCATTTTCATCCAGTTCTTCGCCCACCTCAAAGGCCTGGGCTTCAACTGTAGGAGGTACCCGGGGATCGGTGTAAATATTCTGTCTGAGCACTGTCAGGGGTAGAGCCTGCCAGGCCTTGGCATTTTCTATTAACACAATATCATTATATTTACAGGTATAGGTGGCAGCATCTATCAGCAATTCCTGGGGGTCATCTCCCTCTACCAGAGAAACTGTGGGATAACCCAGAGGACGGAAGTTATTTTTCAAAGCCTGACGGCGGATCTGGGTCATTTCCTGGAGCGTTTCCAGCGGCTCTTCAGTTCCGGGATTAAGCAGAATATTTTCCACTCCTGCCTCTTTAATATCAGGGGTTAATTCAGCCAGTTCTTCCAGGCCCTCTCCCCTGACAGCCAGGGCAGCATCATTTCCAGCGGCCAGTTCAGCCATTTTTTCCCTGTTATCTGCCGTGGCAGCATAAATTAAGGGCCGCCTGTCGGCCAGATCTGAATTGTCAGCAAAGGCCTTTTTCACTGCTTCGGGATCCTCAGAAATCAACACGGGAATCTGCCCGGTGTTTTCCAGGAGAAGGCCCACAACTTCAGCAAAACGCCCGGGATCTCCACTATCATTTCTGATTCCCACCAGTTCAAAAGCAATTTGTTCACCTATTCTTTCATAACTGAACTTTTTAAAATAGGAAAATTTCTCCTGCAGTTCCTCATCATCCAGTTCGTCACTTACCAGGGCTCCCAGACCCGGTTGATTATGAAAGCTTTCTTCGTGTCGGTACATGACTGTTTCTTTTCCCAGTTCAATTTCCTGTTCACCGCTGCCAACTTTTACCAGCTGGATTGGGGGAGCAGAAGCACTGGCCAGTTCCTGTTTGGCTTCCTCGGAAACATGAGGACAATCATCCAGAGATACCTGTTTATTAGCCAGCTGCATGGCAAAAGCCAGACAGGTGGGAAAACCACAATCACCACAATTAGTCTGCGGCAAGAGCTTATAAATCTCCATTGCAGATAGTGCCATTTTTTTCACCCTCCAATTACATAAATTCTGGTTTATGTTATTTGCCCGAATCTCCCTGCCCCCTGAAACTTAATATTATAGAGCTGCGGACAGGGAAAATTCGGGGTTTATCTGATGCAGTTCATCAACTGCTTGTCTCACAGATTTAACCTGTATGATGAATCTCCTGCCTTACAAATCGCCTCTGTTATTATGCTATTAAATCCTCCCGATAACTACTTCCTTACATCATCGGCTCCATTTCCAGTGCAGGATGGCCTACTTCCTGCATGTATTCCACCACTTCTTCCTCGGTGGTGGCCACTTCTTCATCAGCTATCATAGAAACAAAGTCTTCAATACCCTCTTCTGCTGCTCTTTCATTAAGGCGTTCACCTATTTCTTCTTTCAGCATTTTGGGCATCCAGACCAGCCGGCGGAAACCACCATCGGCACTGATGAACTTATCACTGGCAATATAGAGCTTGGAGTGGCCGATAAATCCAGGTGTCTGGACTCCTCCTCCGATCTGCCCGGCCAGGGTCGAGAACTTCATACCCGAAGGAGTCATACCATCAAATTCCCGGGGCACGGTCATGATACCGTTGGCAGTAGGTAGAATAGTGGCAATACATTCAAAGCAGCCGCAGGAGGTCATGGGATCAACCATCATGGAATAAGCGCTAAACTTATTCAGATTGCCGCGGGAGGCCTCTTCCAGATATTCGTTGACACCCCGCCACTGACCCAGCTCTTGATCCAGACATTCTCCCTTTTTGACCGGCTGATTGGGACCGGTAGGGATAATTTCATAGTTGGCCTTGGCATCCAGCCAGGTATAGCCTCCGCAGAGGCCAGATCTTTCAGGGGTGATTATGCAGACATGATCCGGAGCAAAGCTCTGACAGAGCACACAGGAATAATAGGTCTCAACATCGGTATCTTCCATACCCATAATTCTTTCATCCCGCTGGTGATAGGCTTCCCGGGCATCCTCTCTCAACTCCAGGACTTTCTCTTCCTCAGTATGAATGTGAACTTCAACCTTATCCAGCACCGAGCCGTATTCCTGATGCAGGCGGGCATGAATGATATCACCCATGTTTTCAAAGGAAAAGCCTTCTTCTGCCGCTGCCTTAGAAATCCGAACCCAGTTAATGTCGCGCTGACCATTATGCCAGAGGCCGGAGGCCTGGTTGAAGTAGGTGTGGATCATTCTCTCCATTACAGGCTCAAAATCCTCCTGCATATCCCGGCCAAAGATATATACCATGACACCCAGGGGGAGCTGAGAACCCTCTTCAATCTCGTCAATTTTGGGGCCCTCGACCACCACTTTACCATCTTCCACGGCATCGGAATCTTTAGTCATCTGGAGATACTCGAAGGAAGGGGTCCGCTGACCGCCAAACTCCACAAACATGTCTTCCTTGCGAATAATTTCTCCTTCAAAGGCCGGACCGTAGGATACCGGCACCGGCACCTCTT
>SLJX01000150.1 GCA_007134885.1 Halanaerobiaceae bacterium | reverse complement strand
ATTTGATTAAATCTTGACTTTGCCATTTGAGGTGTGTTATACTTAAAAAGCGAATAATTTACTTATATTATTAGAGGAGGGTTAACTAAATGAAGCACTCTTTTATTGGCAAGGCTTTGGTAATTATGCTGGCTTTGACCTTTGTAATTGCTGGCGGTGTCGGGGTTGCTGCTGAGACTTTGGTTATCGGTCAGGCAGCAGATGCTCCTGGTCTACACACCCTGGTTGAGGTTGATATTCCGGCCTTTGAGAGGATAAATTTGATCAGTGAGCCTCTCTTTGTGATTGATTATGACCTGAGCCTCAAGCCTGGACTTGCTACTGACTGGGAAATTAGTGACGATGCCATGAGAATCGATGTCGAATTAAGAGAAGGTGTCCTCTGGCACAATGGTGATGAGTTCACCGCTGAAGATGTAGCTTATACCTTTGAATGGATTCTGGACGAAACTACTGAAGCAGCCAACAGAGACCTTTTTGCTGCTATCGATGAAATTGAAATTGTCGATGATTATAATGTTATCTTCCACCTTTCCGAACCCTATACCTTCCTGGCTAACAACATGGCCCGGGTGGGAATTATTCCTGCTGATTACCACGAAGAAGTCGGCTATCAAGAGTTCCGTCTGAATCCGATAGGAACAGGACCCTACATGCATGATGAATGGGCCGAAGATGACTTCCATCGTCTGGTAGCCTTTGACGATTACTGGGGTGGAACTCCGAATTTCTCTGAGATTATGTTCCGCCCAATTCCTGAGGATGCTTCCCGACTGCTGGCCTTTGAGGCTGGAGAAATCGATATGTATCAGGGTGGCGTAGTTCCTGATGAGATAGATAGACTGGAAGAAGATGAAGATGTGGCGGTCTACCGCACTGGAGGTACCGGGTATTCCTATGCCGGATTTAATAACAATGTTGTTACCGATAAAAACTTAAGAAGGGCCATATCTTATACTTTAAACCGGGAGGCAATTGTTGAGCATGTTATGGGAGGAATTGGCATGCCTGGCAAGAGTCAGATGACTCCTGATATGTTCCACTTTAATACTGAGCTGGATTATATTAGTTATGATCCCGCTAAGGCTCAGGAATATCTGGAGCAGGTAGAAGAGATGCCTGATCAGTTAAGAATATTTACCAATGAAAATCCGGTAAGAATGCAGATTGCTGAAATTATGGCCTATGAAATTGAACAGATCGGAATAGATGTTTCGGTAACTATTGAAGAGTGGGGAGCCTTCCTGGATAGAATTTACGATACCGATGATTACGAGATATTTATCCTGGGCTGGGGCGGCCAGGTTGATCCCGACAGGGCATCCTACCGTCAATTCCACCGGGATGGTACTGCCAATCATATAAACTTTGAACATGACAGAGCCACCGAACTGGTAGAGATGGGCAGAGCTATTGATCCTAACTCAGAAGAATCCCGGGAAATTTACTGGGAACTTCAGGAGATTCTCAACGAAGAACAGCCCAAGATGTTTATTAACTACACTGAAGAGGTAGCTCTGGTGCAGCCCGAATTTGAAGGCTTTAGAGTTCATCCCTATTCTGCCAATGCCTGGCTTCAGGTTGTCTTTGATGTAACCAGATAACAGGCAGCAAATGGCAGGAGAGCAGGAATTTATTTTGTTTTGTATTACAGCTAAAACACCGGCTCTGCCGGTGTTTTAGCCTTCTTTTTGGCTGGATGAAATTGGACAAGTGGCTGTTTGGCGAGTTGAAATTTAATTATATCAGCTAAGAAGCTGATATTTTTATTATAATATTTTGCTTTAATAACTGGAAGTTATATTCTGCAAATATGTTTGGAAATGTATTTGATGTGACAGGAATTAATAACTTCGGAATCTTTTTCATATTGACTTTTCCAGTGTTTTCAGATTATTTGTCTAAGAAATTTTGTTATTTGTCATTTTAATCTTATTATTTTTATATTATAATAAAGAGAGATAATCTTTTTGACTGGTTTTTGATAATATTAACTCAATTATTTATTTTAATTTTAGAGGAAGGGGTTCGAAAGAGCATATGTCTAAATATATAATTAGACGCCTGCTAAACCTGATATTGATCTTACTGGGGGTATCTATTATAGTATTTATGCTGGTTTATCTGGCTCCCGGTGATCCTATCAGGATTATGCTGGGAGAAGATGCCAGTCCAGCAGAGGTAGAAAGGTTGAGAGAGGTTTATGGACTGGATCGGCCGGTTCATATTCAGTATGGGATGTGGCTGGGAAATGTGCTGAGAGGTGATCTGGGCACTTCAATCCGCCAGGGCCGTCCTGTTACAACTTTGATTATGAACCGGCTGGGGGCAACCTTTGAGCTTGGTTTTGCCTCACTGATTATCGCGGTGCTAATATCTATACCGCTGGGGGTGCTGGCCGCCTTAAAGCATTCCAGCTGGCTGGATTTCACCACCATGGTGATAGCCCTGATAGGCATCTCCATGCCCGGATTCTGGCTGGCTTTAATGCTGTTAACCCATGTGGCGCTCCATGTTGACTTTTTTCCTCTCTTTGGAAGAGGAGCTTCCTTTGCCGGGGGCTTCAGCCAGCTTATAACTGAGGGAAGTTTTACAGAGTTTTATGATGCTTTCCGTTATGTTTTGCTACCGGCTTTTTCTCTGGGAACCGCCTCTGCTGCCCTGCTGACCAGACTGACACGCTCCAGCATGCTTGATGTGCTGCGTTTGGATTATATCAGGACAGCCCGATCCAAGGGATTGGGAGAGAGGGTGGTTGTCTTCAAACATGCTCTGAGAAATGCCCTGCTCCCTGTCGTGACAGTACTAGGTCTGCAGCTGGGTGTAATGCTGGGAGGAGCGGTTATCACAGAGACTGTTTTTGCCTGGCCTGGTATAGGAAGGTTGATTGTTAACTCTATCAGTCAGCGGGACTTTCCCATAATTCAGGCCGGAACTCTGATGCTGGCAACAGGTTTTACTATTATCAACCTGCTGGTTGATTTGAGTTATGCCTGGCTCAATCCCCGGATTAGATACGATTGATCTACTGCAAGGGAGGACATAAATAATAATGGACACAAAAAAGAAACTGTTAAGCAGCAAGCAGGCTACTGTTGGCGTTATATTGATTGGTATAATGGTTTTGATTGCTATCTTTGCCTATCAGTTAGCCCCCCATGATCCCTACGAACAGAATCTCTTTCTTCGGTATCAGTCTCCCGGGGGGATTAGAGGTGAATATATCCTGGGCACTGATAATCTTGGCCGCTGTCTTCTAAGCCGGCTGATTGTGGGCACCCGGATTTCTCTTTTAGTTGGTTTTGTGGCGGTAGGCGGTTCACTGATTACTGGAGTAATTCTGGGGGCTCTGGCCGGTTATGTAGGCGGCTGGGTTGATGAGGCAATTATGAGATTTATGGATGTTATTCTGGCTTTCCCGGCTATTCTGCTGGCAATTTTTATTGTTGCTGTTCTGGGGCCCGGGGTGGTTAATGCCATGTTTGCCATTGCTATTGTGAGAATTCCTTCCATGGCCCGGGTTACCCGAAGTCAGGTGCTGGGCCTTAAAGAAGAGGAATTTGTTGAAGCGGCGCAGGCTATTGGAGCATCCAATTTTAAAATTCTCTTTGTTCATATCTTGATGAATGGTTTTGCTCCCATGATGGTTATTGCCACCCTGGGAATGGGAACAGCGATTGTAACGGAAGCTGGATTAAGCTTTCTGGGTCTTGGTGCTCAGCCTCCGGTTATCAGCTGGGGCCGGATGCTGGCCAGTGCCCGGGATGCTTTGAGAAGTGCTCCCCATGTTACTACCTATTCTGGAATGGCCATTGTGCTGGCTGTACTGGGCTTTAATCTGCTGGGAGATGGTTTGAGAGATGTCTTTGATCCCAAACTGGGCAAAAATAGATAAAGTAGAAGATTACAGTATAGACAGTATAATTATTAAGATAAATATTATAAGAAACAAGAAAACTGTTTGATAATTATAGTGATATTTTAGGGAATTACAGTAATAGAAGAAATTGTTTAAAATGCTTTTGGTAATGTATGGTAGAGAAGAGATAAGGAGAAGCAAATATTTAAAATAAAAAGAAAAAAAGGAAGAAGAAAAATAAACAGTGATTAATTGCCCCCTGGGTTGACAGGGGGCAATTAATATGCTATATT
>SLJX01000099.1 GCA_007134885.1 Halanaerobiaceae bacterium | reverse complement strand
TAGCGGGATACTATGTTGTAAAATCCGGCAGCCAGCACTGCCCCCAGCAGGAAAACAATTCCCAGATAATGGGATTCAGCAGCTGCCAGCTCCCCCTGGAAAGAAACCACTATCCCCACTCCAATAACGGAGAGAATAATAAAGACCAGCTGGCTCCTGCCGGGCTTTTCTTTCAGAAAAATAGCGGCCAGCACCGCCACACTAACAGGTATTAAAGATATCATCAGGCCGGCCTGAGAAGAGGTGGTCAGCTGAATTCCCAGTACTTCAAAGGGAAAATAAATTCCGGGCTGAAACAAAGATACCAGCAGCAGCGGCAGCAGAGGTTTGCCGATGATGTTGGTTTTTATCAATCCGGCAAATTTCAACAGTGTCATAAAAATGGCTGCCAGCAGAAAGCGAAAGCCTAAAAGTTGGAAGGGGTCCAGGAACTCCAGAGCTTCTTTGGAAAACAAAAAAGAGAAGCCAAAAACAACACTGAAAGTAATCCCCGCCAGATAGGGCAGGTATCTGGAAAAATCTATCTCCCTATTCATTGCTGCCATCATCTCCTGAAGGCGGCCAGGGACCATAATACTGATAGAACTGACATTCAATTCCTCCATTATAAAGTTTTCTTCTTTTGCTGGCTTTTTTACCAAAATATTTTTCAAATTCTTTTTCAGCGGTTAAGATATAATAGGACCAGGTATTCAGTTCCCGAAGTTTTTCTCCCATTTCCCGGTACAGTTCTCTCACATTCTGAGATTTAAGCCGCACACCATAAGGCGGGTTGGTTATTACATAGCCATATTTTCTGCTGGTGGAAAACTCCCGAAAAGGCCGTTCCTGAAAATGAATAATATCATCAACCCCGGCCCGCCCGGCATTTTCCCGGGCAGATTTCAGTAATTCTCCGTCAATGTCATAACCGGCAATCAACCGGGGCTCAGCCTCCAGCCAGCTGGCCTGCCTGGCCTTCTTCCTGGCCTGCCGCCAGGTTTTAGGAGGAAGAAAGAACCAGTTTTCCCCGGCAAAAGATCTTTTCAACCCCGGAGCCTGTTTTCTGGCCAAAAGGGCTGCTTCAATCAGAATTGTGCCTGAGCCACAGAAGGGATCCATTAGAACTCTATCCCTGTCCCAGCGGCTTAACAGTACCATAGCAGCAGCAGTGGTTTCCTGGAGCGGAGCCTCTCCCGCCTCCTGACGGTAGCCCCTCTTGTGCAGACCTGTCCCGCTGCTGTCCAGGGCAACTATCACCCTGTCATCCAGAATTGAAAAGAAAACCGGATAGAGGCTGCCATCTTCGGGCAGACGGCCCTGGCCGTGTTTTTGCTGGAGGCTGTCTACCACAGCTTTCTTTATGATTGACTGACAGGCTGGCACACTGTGCAGTTCAGAGCGGCTGGATTTTCCTCGAACTGGAAACTCACCCCGATAGGGTATAATATCAGCCCAGGGCAGAGTTCTGATATTTTCGTAAAGTTCATCAAAATCTCTGGCAGTAAATTCACCCAGCTTAAGATAAACCCTCTCTGCTGTTCTCAGCCTTAAGTTGCACCGGGCCAGATCCCCGGCACTTCCAGTTATTTCTACTCTGCCATTTTCCGCCCTGTCAATCTCATAGTTTAGCTTCCGCAACTCATGCTTAACCACAGATTCAACCCCGAAGGTTGTGGTAATCATAATTTTATATTCCCTCAAAAAAATCTCTCCTTCTTATTCTCTGATTACCGCTCCTTTATCTTCCATCTTCTCCAGGGCAGCAGCAATATCACCCGGTTGAGCTTCAACACCTTTAGTTGCTGACCGAATCAGTTCCACCTCAAAGCCATATTTAAGAGCATCCTGGACGGTATAAAATACACAAACATCAAGTGCCAGGCCCACCACCAGAATTTTTCCAATCACCAGATCTTTAAAATAGCCGGCCAGACCCAGCTCCCGACCGTCGTTATCCCGGAAAGCCGAATAGCTGTCAACCTCCGGCAGCTGGCCCTTTCTAATAATCAGATCAAAATATTCCGTACTGATTTCTGGATGAAATTCAGCCCCTTCACTGTTTTGAACGCAGTGATCCGGCCAGAGAACCTGGCCCAGCCCCTCACTATCCCCTTCATAGGGAGTAAAAGGTTTTTCTCCATGAGAACTGGCAAAGCTTTTATGCCCCGGGGGATGCCAGTCCTGGGAGGCCGTCACGGCAGCAAAGTCCCCTGAGTGCAAAAGTTTATTAACCTGAAAATTTATCTCGCTGGCCCCTTCCACCGGCAGGGCACCATCTTCATAAAAATCATTCTGCAAATCAACACACAGCAGTGCTTCTTTCACCTTTAAAACCCCCTTTAATACTTAATTTCAAAGTTCCCGGAAAAATTACAGTCCTCACAGCTGGAGACCGAAATATCTGCCACCCGGGCCAGAGAAGGACCTTCCTTCATTAATTCTAGCAGTTCTTCAACTTCCTCTTCCGGACCGGAAATCATAGCTTCCACCCGGCCATCGGGTAAATTTTTAACCCAGCCCTGAAGATCAAGCCGGCGGGCATTCCTCCTGACAAAGGCTCTAAATCCCACTCCCTGCACTCTACCTGTTAGAAAAACATGCTTGCAGCCCTCATTCATAAATTATCACCTCTGAATGACTTTTCAATTTTACTGATTCTGTTCGGGAAGTTGTCAGATAAACCGGAGTGGTAAAACATTCAGCTACCGCTCCGATTATACTTTTCCTGCCTGCTCTATTATAGATCCCCTGAAGATTCTGATCATAGAGGAACAATCCAATGATATAGTTAAACTCCTGAAAACCAGCCGGCTCTTCCCCGGTAACCAGAAACATTTCCAGCTCGGGGGGAAGACAGTATTTCTGAAAAAGATAGTTCTCCCTGCTGGTCCCGACAATTTCCTTGAGACAGCTCTGCCATTCCTCCTGAGATAAGTCCTGACCGGTCTGTACCCCTTTGCAGGCATTGAGATCACAGGGCTTGACAATCAGCTCCTGCTGCCTTTCAGCAATTTCTCTCAGGGTCTTTTCATCCGGACGGATAAAGTCAGTTTCGGGAATGTGCTGCTGTAAAAATTCTATTTCACCGTTCGTAAGAAAATCCAGTTTATCAGGTTCGGTCAGAATCTTAAACAGAGCCTTATTATGGATAATCTGGGAACGAAAACTGCCGCAGAGGCAGATTGCCCCCTCCCGGTAGGCCTGAAGTAGATCCTCTATTTCCTCCTGCTCGGCAAACAACCGCTGGGTGGTTGCCCGGCGGTATATGAGATCAATTCCCCTGTCTTTATAATATAATTTATCATTCCGGTATTCAAATTCCCGGGGGTCAACTATATAAACCTCCCAGCCCCTCTTTTCCATATATTCCTGATACTCACGAAACTCACTGATAACACCCTCTCCCTCAAAATCCATGATAGCGGTTACAGGCTTCTTTTTCTCCTGCCCGGAAAATTCCCGGTAGATACCCAGCATAATGTCTATCCAGCTGTTAAACAGCTCAAATCCAGCCAGGGTAATATTTTCCCGGGTCTGCAGCTCTCTAACGGCTTCTCCCTGCCGAACAATTTCCTGAATAACCCGCACTTCATTCATAGCTGAAGTTCCATCGGTATTGATCTCACAAAACTTTAAATTTTCACCATCCTGCCAGAATAAATCAAAACGGGCAATGGGATAGGGACTTTCATAACCGGGATCAACCAGAATATGTTTTTCCATGCTGGGACTAAAAGGAAAGAGACTGCGAAATTTTTTACTGCTGAGATACCGCTGTATCACCTTATCTAATATTTGATTAAATTTGGACATCAACTCTTTAAGATAATGCCAGTCCTCCAGACTGATAATAAAGGGATTATATAAAAAAGGAACCGGTTCACCTTTATATTTAGCGCTGCTTTCCTCCAGCATCGCCCAGAGCTCCTCCCGATACTCAGCAGCAAAAGCTTCCTTCTGACCGGAAATAATATCCTTATACTTCTTCTGCAGATATCTGGTGCCCTCAGGATAGCTTAATTTCATCAGCTAGCTCACATCCCAGACCGGTCTCCAGATCGGCATATTTTAAACTGTCAAAGGAGATTTCCTTTCCGGAAAACCTCTTTCTCGGCGGTATTGTCCTGGCCAGATAGTTTTCCAGATTGGTAAGCTGCCTCAAATTCTCATCCTTATCCAGGCCCTTCCTGGCTCTAAAAATTAAATCTTCTCCCCATTTTTTCAGGGTTTTATCTTCCAGATAGCAGGTTTCAATTCCCCTCTCAGAAATTTTATCGAAGGTCTGAAGGATTGAATCTCTGTTAATATCCTTGATTTTATCATAATAATAATTGAGATTTTCCTTTTGATAAAAAATCCCCTTGATCAGGGCCAGATAGCCAAAAAAAAGTGGATAGGGCAGAGAATCAGCCATTCTGATCTCGAGATATTCCTTGGCCCTGACATCATTAAAGGCAAAGGATAGCATATGTTCAAAATCCTCCGGTTGCAGTTCGGTTCTGCCCAGCTTTTGATAGAGTTTAGCAAAGCTGATTTCCCCCAGGTATTCTTTCTTTTTTTCGGGGTTATAAATAGCAGGCAAATCGATAATATAGCCGGCATAATCCCGGTAACTGTAAAATTCTCTATCAAATATCCCTGGTAAAATTCCGCAGCGATCATGGTCACACTGAGCCCAGATTCGAAAGCGCAGGACCCATTTATCCTCCCGGCGCCCTTCAAAAATCGGGGAATTATCAAAAATAGCATAAAAGATAGGGGTCAACCAGCTGGCCACTTTCAACTTTTTATCAAAATCAGCAGGGTTCTGATAATCAACACTTACCTGGGTTGAGGCCGTTCCCTTCATCATGTTATGAGCAAACCGCCCCCGGGATTTAAAGTGGTGATACATCTGGCGGTATCTATCCTTGGGCAGCAGGGGTATTTCTTTAATTCTGGTCACCGGATGATAGCCCAGATTTATCAGGCTGTAATCCAATTTTTTTAGAACAGGTAAAATGTCACGACAGATATCAAGATAACAGCGTTTAATCTCCGCTATGTTGTTTTTTGGTCCAAAACTGAATTCAATCTGCCCACCCGGTTCAAGATTAATTTCATCTTCCCCCTTGACCAGGCATAAAATTTGATTTCCGCTCTTCTCACAGGCTTTCCAGCCCTTCCCGGTCAAAATCTCAAATAGATCAGCAATTCCCTGTTCCTCCTGAAAGGTAACAGAGCTACAGTCTGATTTTTTAACCAGAAGATGTTCAAGTTCAAGTCCCAGCTGAAAATCTTCAGGTTCTGTTTCATTTTCCTGAAGATGAGCGATTAGCTGGTTAATATAATAGCTGCGTTTGTCTGACTTCATAACTTCTCCTTTCCTGCTGGTATCTACCTTATTTATTCTACCTAATTTCTTTATTTAACCTGGTTAACTAATTATCCCCTAAAACCTGGATATAAAACCTGAATAACTCAATCTCTCAATGATTATTAACATTAAAAATTATAAATTTTTCCAGCAGTTTTCCCTGAACTTAATATCTTTTATCAGCTTTTTGTCTGATATCATTTCTATTATATAGTTAATCGACTGCTATTTAAAGTTATTTTTCTCTTATTTAAGGAGAATTTTTAAAAAAAAACAAAAAACATAAAGTTCTTTTTCATATTCAGCTGACCTTATCTTTAGTTGACACCCTGATGTTTAAATGTTACCATGTAGTCAGCCTAAAAATAGTGAGGTGAAAACATGGCACTTGAAGAAAAAGCAGAAGAATTAGCAGACGAAATTGTCCAGTCTGCTGAATTTAAAGAAATGAAACTTGCTGAACAAAAGGTTAAAAATGATGAAAAAGCCAGCGAATTAATCCAGGAATTTGAATCTGCTCAAAAAAGGGTCCAGATGGCCCAGCGCAATGGTAAATCGCTGGATCAATCCCAGCAGAAAAAAATTCAAAACCTGCAGGCTAAAATGCAGACCAATCAAACCATTAAGAACTTCATTCAGGCTCAGCAGGAGTTTAATGAAGTTATGCAGGAGGTTAATGAAATAATTTCCTCAGCTATTGAAGAAAGTAATTCCGGCCAGATTATTACCGAATAAATCAGCCGGACCAAAAAACTATAGCTATTTTTCCGCAGGTTTTTACCGCAGGCTTCCCGGTCTGCGGATTTTTTATATTAATAAATAATTTTTCTTTTTTCTCAGTCAATTGATCTGAGACCCTGCCAGATATCCCGTGGAAAAGGCAATCTGAAGATTATGTCCTCCGGTATAGGCAGCCGGCTCCAGAACCTCACCAGCACAGTAAAGTCCTCTGACTATCCTGGACTCCATGGTACCCGGGTTAATATCAGCAGCAGCAATCCCGCCAGCAGTAATAATGGCCTCATTCTCCGAACCTTTGCCGGTCACATTTAGCTCTAACCCCTTGAGCAGCCGAACTAAACTTTCTCTTTCTCCGGCTGTAATCTGATGACAGACTCTCTCGGGTCTGATCCCTGACTTTCTGACAACCACAGGCCTGAGATAGGCGGGAAGAAGGTCACCGAGAGCGTTTTTGAAGTGTTTATTGCTGTATCTGTCAAAATCTCTCTGCAGCCTTTTTTCCAGTTTTTCTCTGGTAAGAGCTGGCTTTAAATCAACTAAAATCCGGTAATTGTGATAATCCGGACCGGTAATATGACAGCTTAACCGCAAAGCTTCGGCCCCTGTTATTTTATTCTCTTCTATAATAAATTCACCACAGCTGCTGAAAATTTTACTCTCACGATAAAAAAGACTGAGTTCTACATTTTTCAGTTTCAAACCTGCTGCCTCTTTGGTCCAGTTTTCTTTTACCTTTAACGGTACCAGGGCAAGTTCCGGTTCTGCCAGCTTATGGCCCAATCTGACTGCCAGCTGATAACCAGAACCATCCGAGCCGGTCCCGGGATAGGATTTTCCTCCCGTGGCCAGTACGGCTGCCCGGGCCGGTAAAACCCGGCCCCCCTTGATCTTCACTCCCCTAACCTCCTGGCCAGAAGTTATTATTTCTTTTACCTCAACACCGGTTAAAATTTCCACACCCTGCCTTTCTGCTTCTTCCAGCAGAATCCTTTTGACATCCTCTGCCCTGTCACTTGCTGGATAGAGGCGCCGTCCTCTTTCTTTCTTTAATTTCAATCCCCTGTCCTCAAAAAACCTTCTGGTATCTTCGGGAGTAAATTGGTAGAGGGCACTATATAAAAAGCTGGCTCCGGTAAATACCTGTTCAATTACTTCTGACGGCCGCAGGGTTGAGGTCAGGTTACACCTGCCCTCACCTGTCAGCAGAAGTTTCCGGGCAGTCCCTGGCCCCCTTTCCAGCAGTTTAACCTTTCTTACCCCTCGGGCAGACTGGATTGCTGCCATCAACCCTGCCGGCCCACCCCCTATCACAAAAACCTTGGCATTTTTACCGCCATTTTCAGCCATCTCAATCAAAGCCCTCCGGACAGGCTTTCAGCTATATTTTTCAGGGCCTTCCTCAGTCTTTTGCGGCTGGTAGCCAGATTCAGCCGGTAAAATTTACTGCCTCCCGTTCCAAACCATCTTCCAGGTTGCAGTCCGGCCCGGGCCCTGTGGTAGAGCTTATCTTCAATTTCTTTTTCCTTCAGGCCCGTCCCGGAAAAATCAAGCCACATCAAATAGGTGCCCTCAGGTTCAGCAGCTTTAACCCCCGGTATTTCAGCAATAATTTCCCGGGCTGCCCTGATATTATCCCTGAGATATTGCAGCTGGTCTTCCAGCCAGTCTTCTCCCTCCCTGTAGGCAGCCCTGAGAGCTTCAAGAGCCAGCGGCCCCGGGTGGGGCATAATACCGGTCAGGCTGTTTTTAAAACTCCTCCTCAGCCCGACCTCGGGAATGATGGCATAGGCTACCTGCAGGCCGGCAATATTAAAGGATTTGCTGGGAGAGCTCAGGGTGATAATCTCCGGCTGGTCTTTCGGAATAATTGAAGCCAGGGGGGTAAAATTTTTGTTAAAAACAAAATCACCATGTATCTCATCAGAAATTATTATTACCCCATTCTTCTGGCAGATTTCATAAACTGCCAGCAGTTCCTCCTTTTCCCAGACCCTCCCTACCGGATTATGAGGGCTGCAGAAAAGCAGAAAATCCGGAGACTGATTATTTATTTTAGCCGAAAGGTCATCCAGGTCCAGGATATATCCGGAATCTTCTTTATATTGCAGGGGGTTTTCTACCACCTTGAGACCGCTTTTTCTCACCGCTTTAAAAAAGGGGAAATAAACCGGGGGCTGAATCAATGCTTTAAAGGAATTTTTCTTCAGGCTTCTTAGAGCAAGATGCATTCCCGGCATGACCCCATTTAAAAAAACTATCCAATCCTTCCTGATTCGCCAGCCATATCTCCTTTCATACCAATCCTGGACAGCTTTCTTATACTCTTCCCCGGCAAAGGTATAACCAAAAACTCCATGATCAACCCGCTGCTGCAGGGCTTCAATGACCTCTGGCGCGGTCGGCCAGTCAGCATCGGCCACCCAGAGGGGGATCACATCTGCCGTATTAAAAACTTCCTCTCTCTTATCCCATTTTATTGAATTGGTATTTCTTCGATCCACTTCCCGGTCAAAATCATACAAGATTATTGCCTCCTTTTTAACAGAAAAATAGGACTTCATTCCAGCAGAACCTGTTTCCCGGCCTGGAGAATGAAGTCCTTATAATACAGATTTTTTACCAGTTATATCGGTTTGATGTAATTGCCAGATATTTAGATGCTTTAATATATTTTTTTATCATTATATTAAAATTCAGTATGCTTAAGTTTAGTAGATTAATAAGGCCAGTTTCTGGTTAATACCCCTCATTTATCCTTTAACTGCTCCTGCTGTCAGACCTTCAACAATCCGGTTCTGGAAGATCAATACCAGCACAACCACCGGAACGGTAACAACCACTGCTGCAGCCAGGGTTTCTCCCATCGGTTCCTGCATAGCTGCCTCTCCGGTAAAGAGTGCAATGGCAACCGGCACGGTCCTGGCTCCGGGGTCTATTGCCGTAAAGGTCAGAGCAAAAATATACTCATTCCAGGCCTGGATAAAGGCCAAAAGCCCGCAGGTAACCAGGGCCGGGGCAGTCAGCGGGAGGAGTATCTTATAAAAGGTTTGAAAGGGGGTGGCCCCGTCAACCTGAGCGGACTGCATGATTTCAATCGGCAGATCCTTAAAGAAAGAAGTCATGACCCAGGTGGTGAAGGGCAGGGTAAAGATCAGATAGGAAAAAATCATTCCTGGAATCGTCCCCAGCGGCAGCCTGGTAATAATTGCATAGAGTCCCGCCAGAATCGTAACCTGGGGAAACATGGTCATGGCCAGGATGATATACAGCGAGGCTGTCTTACCGCGAAATCTCAATTTACCCAGGGCAAAGGCGGCAAAGGTACCCACACTTAAGGCCAGCAGGGTTGCCAGTGTTGCCACAATTACACTATTTCTTAAACCCCTGACAAACTGCCCGGATTGAAATATATGGATGTAGTTGCCCCAGTAAGGTCTAAATTCCAGGGTAACGGGATCCCGGGGAATCATGGTTGCCGGGGTCATGAAAAGCTGGGATTCTGTTTTTAAAGAAGAGTTAATTGCCCAGTAAAAAGGAAATAAAAGATAAACTATAATTACTGCCAGCATCAGCAAAAATAAAATTGATTTTACCGGTCTTTCCCGAAAATTAACCATTTATTCCTCCACCCCCAGCATCTGCATGTAAATAATTGCAAAGATAAAAATGATGATGAAGATAATTACACCGGTAGCTGATGACAGGCCCATATTTCGGTTGGCCACCAGTTCATAGTAATTAAAACTGGCCATGGAATAGCGGGATCTGGCCAGCAGCACCTGAAACAGGTCAAAGACCCTGAGAGCATCCAGGGTTCTAAAGACCAGTGCTACCGCGATTGCTGGTTTAAGCAGCGGTAGTGTTATGGTAAAAAACCGTCTGATCTTCCCGGCACCATCCACTCTGGCTGCTTCATATAATTCTTGAGGAATCATCTGCAGTCCTGCCAGAATTAGCAGGGCCATAAAGGGTGTGGTCTTCCAGACATCAATGGCAATCATGGCCGGAACCTGAAAGGAACGTAGAGTTAAAAAGGGTATCGACCGATCTATCAGGCCGAATCTATCCAGCAGCATGTTGAAAAAACCGGCCCGGCTCGAGGCAAACATCCATTCCCACATTCTGGCTGACACTACGGTAATAACAGCCCAGGGTACCAGCATGGTAGCTCTCATTAACCCCCGGCCCTTAAATTCACTGTTAACCACCAGAGCAATAAGTAAGCCCAGCACCGTTTCTAAAAAAACCGAGACAATGGTAAAGTAAAGGGTATTGCCAATAGCCCGGATGAAATTGGGCGTTCGAGCTCCCAGCACATATCTGCTGCCAAACAGGCTGAAGGTGGTTAATTCCCGGTAGGCGTGGGGCTGCCGCGGCAAAACTCTAATCGGCCTTTCATAAACTGGCTTCCCGGTTTCCTCATCAATCTGCTGTTCTCCTGTTTCTTCATCAATAACCGGAGGCAGTTCCTCGACTGTCACGGCCAGCAGCCGATGATAATTTTCCAGTCCGATAAATTGTGCATCCCTGGCACCGGCAAAAACTCTATCGGTAAAGCTGGTATAAAAAACATGGCCCAGGGGATAAAGAGCCACAACTAAAAGAACAACCATAGCCGGGGCCATTAGTTTATAAGCCAGTCTCCTTTCTCTTTTCTGCAGGTCCATTTACTAACCCCCTCAATTACCTGAATTATTACATTGTATAATATCTGGAGATAATATAAAAATATAAATGGAAAATTATTGAATGAACATATTAATTGAAAAATCAGGGGAGAGCTATAAACTCTCCCCTGAAATGTTCTATCCTGCTGGAATTAGTTTAGGGCTGGCCGATCTCAAATCCGGTCAGATCCTGAAGTTCTAATTCCATATATTCTAAGGCTGTCAGGGCATCCTGTTCCCCGGTCAGCACTGAGTGAACCTCGGTATATATTATTGAAGATGCTGCTGAATAGTTGTCTCCGGTAACAGTAGAGGGACGGGGTACGGCATTGACAAATACATCGAAGAGTTCTTCCATGAAAGGATTGGCTTCCAGAACATCTTCATCTTCATAAAGCTCGGGAATGGTCGGATTTAAAGAAGCATCAGTTGCTCTCATCTTCTGAACATCCCAGCCGGCCAGGAAGAAAGCCAGATCGGCTGCTTCTTCGGGATGTTCGCTGTACTGGCTAACCGCCACATTCCAGCCGCCCAGAGTAGCAGCAGGTTCTCCATCTTCTCCGGCGGGCAGAGGAGCTACTCCAAAGTCTTCCGGTTCAAAGGCATCGGTTTCCAGAGAAAGACTGTAGGCATAGGGCCAGTTTCTCATAAAGGCAGCATTACCATCATGCCAGATGGCTCTGGCATCCTCTTCCATAAAAGCAGTTATTCCGGCAGGTGAGATGTCGCCAACCCAGCCGGCAGCCATCTCCAGCATCTCCTGATTTCTTTCATTCAGAACGGTTATTACGCCTTCAGGAGATATAAAGGTTCCGCCCTGATTGGAGGCAAACCATTCTAAAACGTTAGTGGTTAAACCTTCATAGGCACTACCCTGCCAGACAAATCCTTCAAAGTCCGGATTATGCTCTCTTTCGCCATCCAGGATTATTCCGGCATACTCTTCCAGCTCAGCCCAGGTCTCCGGAACATCCAGGCCGTACTTATCCAGCAGATCCTTGCGGTAATAGAGCAGTCCGGCATCAGTAAACCAGGGCATGGCAATCAGTTCGCCGTCAATATTGGTATTGTTTTCGACTATATGCTCAAAGTGCATGTCAACGTATTCTTCGGCCCCGTACTCGTAGAGATCCAGGAAATGATCCTCCAGTTCACCGGGCCAGATAACATCAATCTGATAAACATCAACCTCAGGACTTTCAGCCTCAAAGAAAGAAAGATAGAGACTCAATCTTTCATCAGCGGAGTCCGGGCTGTCCAGCACCTCAACATGAACATTGGGATTTTCTTCCATGTACATTTCAGCTGCTCTGACAGTGGTTTCAAATTCCTCACCAACAGCCCCACCAATAATTGTTAATTCCACATCATACTCGGCCTGAACATTGCCTACCCCGAAGAACAGGACCAGAGATAGTGAAAGCATCAGGATTAACAGTTTTTTCATTCTTATACCCCCTATAGAATTTTATTTGGTGTTACCATAACACCCTCAATTAAAAACAATGCCTATCTAAATTTCAATAAATATTCATTGCTTCAATTCTCATCTTCAGTTCTATCATAAAATCTAAATATTTCTATATTTTAACTGAAATTTTCTCTGTATTCTGTAATATAAATATTCTATATATCAGGAAAAAATCCTGCTTACCCGGCAAATAAAAATTTCCTTAAATAATTTTTTCACCAGTTACATTTGTCTTATTTGTAATTTGTATTTTACTTCCTTATTTGCTTCATTAATATATCGCATAATAATAAATTTTTCAAGAAGAAATCATACCCTTAATCACACCAGTTCGGCGATTAGCAGCACTTTAAAAATTATTATGGAAAGCGGGGCCAGTATTATACCCTGAAACCCAAGCAGGTTAAGACCCACAAATAATCCCAGCAGCAGTATCAGGGGATGAACCCCGATATTTGTGCTTAAAATTTTAGCCTCCAGGAAGGGGCGAAAGCCAACCACCAGAATATAGACCACAAAAAGAATAAAAGAATAGGAAGGATTGATGAAGAGATGAAGTGCAATCAGCGGCCAGAGAATCCCTCCAGGACCCACCACCGGTATTAAATCCAGAACTCCTGCGGCCAGGGCTAGAATAATAGCATAGGGAAAGTCTATTAGACTTAAAGTTACTCCCACCCAGATGGTGGTGTTGGTTATTATAATTAACTGTACTTTAACATAGGTAGAAAAATCTTTCAGCAGTTTGATTTTTTCTCTATCTGTTAGGTCAATTTTTTGAGAAAAATATTTCAAAAGCTTCTCCCTGTCCTTACTCATATAGAAGGACCCCAGGATGGTAAAGATAATAAAGATAAAAAACCAGGGAATGTTAAAAGTCAAATTTAAAATTTGGTTTACTACCTGAGAAAGCAGCAGATTTCCCCGCTGATAAATCATATTGATATTCTGACTGATAATATTGGCAATTTCATCAGGTATTACTTCAAAGAAATCCTCCTGACGCCGGATCAATTCCTCTATTCCTGAGGTAATCTGCTCCCGGTAGCGGGGTAGCAGCCTGCCCAGCTCAATCAGCTCGCTGATCAGGTTGGAAGATAAAATTATTGCCAGGGCAATCATTATTACAAGAAAAATAGAGAGGACAATTAAAACTGCCAGCAGCCGGGGCATTTTTTTGCTCAGCAGCCAAACTGGCTTCTCCAGAATCAGAGCTACCACGACGGCCAGGAAAAAGGGTGTCAGGTGAAAAATTATTATCTTCAACGACACCACAATCAGGATAAATATTGCTATTCTCTTAAAGATTTGATAATAAGAGAGCTCGAATTTAAACATAAGTTCAGGTCACATCCAGCCTCAATTTATTTTTTCCTCTGCTGCCAGTTCTATAATTGCCCTGACATAGATTAGTGCATTTAACATCAGATTTTCAATTTCTATGAATTCATTCTTTTGATGAGCCAGCTCAGGCTGACCGGGAAATAGGGGACCAAAGGCCACACCCCGGGGAACTGCCCTGGCATAGGTTCCTCCTCCTATGGCAATCGGTTTGGCCTTTTCATCCCCGGTTTCATCCCGGTAAACCTGCATCAGGCTTTCCACCAGCCTGTCATCTTTCTCCACATACAGCGGCGCTTTATGCTCCTTTCTTTCCAGCAGCCAGTTGAACTTCGAAATCTTATCAGTCAAACCCCGGAATATTTCTTCACTCTGATAACTGACCGGGTATCTGATATTGACTGTGATCCGGGCCTCTTTTTCATCAACTTCAATCTGCCCCACATTAAAAACCAGCTGGCCGGATACTTCATCGCAGACATTACAGCCGATATTTTCTCCATAATAATCTGTTCCGATTAATTTCTGATAGGTTTTGATGAAACTCTCAATATTTCCGGATGTTAAGTTCATTTCTGCCAGCAGACAGATAAGATGAGAAACAGCATTTACTCCATCAGCCGGCAGACTGCCGTGGGCTGAAATTCCCTTAACTAGAATTTCGCTTTTTTCACTGTTAATGGTTTTCAGTTTAATATCCTCCGGATAATCCGATTGATACTCAGCAATTTTTTCCTGGAGATACTTCCTTTCCCCGATAACCAGAGCTGAAGCTCTATCCGGTACCATATTGGGGGCATTACCTCCGGAAATTGATTTGACCTTAACCCGGCCCCTTGTTGAAGGCTCCTTTTCCTCTGCCTGATAATCATTTCCATCGGTGCTATACTCCTTCAGGAGATCAAAAACTAAAATTCCCTTTTCAGCATGAATGACAGGAAAAACAGCATCAGGGCTGAAAGCCAGAGTGGGAACTTCAGCATTCTTATTATAGTAATCAATGCCTTTCCAGCCGCTCTCCTCATTGGTTCCCAGAATTAACCTCACCCTTTTGTTGAGCTTTATTTCCAGATCCAGGATGGTTTTCATGGCATAAAGAGATGCCACTGCCGGCCCTTTATTATCCAGTGTCCCCCGTCCGTAGATCCTGCCCTCTTCAATCACCCCGGCAAAGGGATCATACTCCCAGTCATTACCGGCAGGAACAACATCAAGATGGCATAATATCCCCAGCATTTCCTCCCCTTCACCTATTTCAACCGTACCGGCATAGCCCTCTAGGTTGCTGGTTTTCATCCCCATCACATCAGCCATCTCCAGTATTCTGATAAGACACTCCCCTATTTCAGGTCCAAAGGGTCTGCCCTCTTCGGGCTCACCCTTGACACTTTTATACTGGATTAATTCCTGAAGATTTTCTGTTAGTTCATCCTGATAGCTGTCAAGAAATTCCTTTATCTCCTGTCTGGCTGGCATTATTCTCTCATCCTTTCAGAAATATTGTGTGATGTTTGATTTTTGACCTTCAATTTCATATTTCTAAACTGCATCTTTTTATCTGCTAATTATAATTTCTATAAACATCTCATTTCTCCTTCACCGCTGTCAAAATTAAGTTATCAGATAAAAATTTATAATGCCTATG
>SLJX01000176.1 GCA_007134885.1 Halanaerobiaceae bacterium | reverse complement strand
TAGCCCGAATCCACAATCTTCAGCACCTCAAAGTTGTCAAAGATATGCTGAAAGCCCCCTATGTGATCTGCGTGAGGATGGGTGGCAACGGCCAGGTGAATAGTCTCAATGCCGAGATCCTTAAGATAGGGCACCACCCTGTCCCGGCCCATCCAGCTCTGCCCGGCATCAATCAGCATCTTCCAGCGGCTGCCGCTCTCTTCCACCGCCTTGATCAGAATGGCATCTCCCTGCCCGACATCGATAAAGTGGGCCCTGAGCTCTCCGGTAAAGAGCGAGTCCTGAGAACCATCGTTATCATCGCCCCCGTTTTTGCCATCCCCCTTCTGTTCCTCAAATACGGCTGTTACCTCCCGGTTTTGATCCATCAAAATGGCCGTCTCCGGTTCCCCGGGCTCCCTGACCCCGCCCCGCCACTCAGCAAACAGCCAGCCCTGAGCCGGCTCTGCCACAAGCTCGGCAATAGCTCCCTCTTCATAGAGAAAGCTGCCAGGCCCCGGCTCAATAATCACCCCCTCACCGCTTGTGCTTACGGTAAGCTCCCGAAAATCCCTGACCTCACCATGCCCATCTTCGCCATCAAATTCACAGCCAGCAAATCCCACCAGCGCCAATGCCAGCACCAACAGTATAATAAGCTTCCTTAAATTACTTTTCCTCTCCATGCTCTTTACCCCCGTTCTCTTAATCTTAACCGCCCCTGGCCAGCAGCAGTTCTTGCTAGTTATCGGGTTAATACATATGTTTGCTATGATGTTATAGTTCTCCCTTTAGCTAATATTTCCTGCAGGGAAAAATATTATTTTTAGCATTATAATTCCCGGATCTGTAGGAATTTAAGCCCTTTTTCCGTAGTTATTACTTCTGGAATCAATCCCGGCATCATTCCTAAACTCACCACCGCATCAGGGTTAAATCTCGCCGCATTTGAAGAAACAGAGGTTGAGGAAATAGATGCAGCCATAGATCAGAATGATGCCAACACAGTAATACTGATACGCGAGTATCCGGCAGTAAAGCTCCCGCCAGTAGAAATAAAGCAGCCGCTAATACCTCTACTGCATTTTATTCCGCCTCGAGAAATAATCTATCAGCAGCTGTATCTCAGGTTGGTATAGTTATTTTTTTTAACGGCAACTCGGGGTGCGGGCGACTGTCGCAAGACAGTCGTTTGCAACCCGTGGTAGTGCTGCAAGTGTACTCCCCCCGGTTCCCGCCGCCCGCCTTACAACCTAGCTTCTCTCCCATTATCTCCGGGCCCGGTAGAAAGGCGGGCTCAGGCACCGCCTGACCAAAAGGCACGGGAAACAGCCCGCCGTCGCCAAATACCAGGCCAGCGGGCGGCGAGCCGTTTCCCTAATCGTCGTTAATCCAGAACGGCGGGGCCCCTTGCCAACATCTGCCGGTCTTTGCGGCGGGCAAGAGGCCCCTTTTGCGGAAGCTCCAGCGTTGTAAAAGAAAGAAAGGCATCGCGGAAAAGGAGTGACCTTACTCTCCGCACCTTTAGCGAAACAGGCTCCTCTGTTAAACTAAAACCTATTGTCGCCAGTTTCGCTGTGGTAAGCAGCCGCTTTGAGATTCTTTAATTCAAAGCCTATTTTCCCGGCACCAGGCAATAATGGCCGCGGCTGCTTTCGATTGTAATTATAACCTTATATCCCACCCAGCCTTTCGTTCTGCCCGATGCCCCTCTCTACTCCAATATTCCCTCCCGAAACCTCCTTTCCGCCCGATATGCCTCTCAGCTGCAATATTCCACCCAAACAGTCTTTCCACCCGATGCGACTCTCTACTCCATTATTCCCCCCCAAACCGCCGTTCTACCCGATGCTCCTCTCAGCCACAATATTTCTCCCTTCCCGGCTTCAATCCCACCACTTGCTCACGGTTTTCCGCAAACAATGAAAAACTGGGGAGGGCCCCAGGCTGCCAATCGCTCCAGCCGGCCCTCCCCGCTGCTTATCTCCTCTATTCCCCGCCAGGTTTTTGCGTCATATTCATCTACCTCCTGGCCAGTTATATTTATAACCCCCCGCCGTCCTCCATTACCCCTCCAGCGGCTCCAGAAGGCCCTATTTCGTCCTCCTGCCCTTTCATAATGCTGCAGCATTAAAACCCCTCCCGGGCTCATAAAAGTCCCGCTGGGCAATTTTCAGGGTCGTTAAATAGCCCGCCATATCAAAGTTTATGCCATCTCAAATTCTGCCCAGCTTGCGCCATCCTTTAGACAGGCGTTTGTTTAATTAACCTGCCAGCGCGAACTCCAACAGCTTTACCGACCGCCTGCGGCACGTCGCGGTAACCGGTTTTCCCCCTGGCGCCTCCCCCCAACCCCCTCTCAGCCATACCCCCTTTCCGGAAGGTCACAGCAGCAGGTTCAATTTCCGGGCGGCATTGTCCCGATCTTGCTCTGCAAGATACAATGCCGCCCTGGGCTGTTAATTTAATCGGTTGGCAGCCACTTTGCAGCCCTGCCAGTATATTTAAAATTGTAAAATCCGAGAGATAAAAATTTTCACCATCCAGCAGCTGGCACGACGTGGCTGCCTTCATTGAAACCCCCCCGCCCCTGTTCGTGCAGGTGTTAACGGCCCCATGTTAATACAACTGTTAAAAGGCCCGTCCGCCCCCCCTAAAGGGGGGGGCTCCCATTTTTCTTGAGGTTAAAACAAAATCGCAATCAAGGGATGGCCATTAAAAGGGCCGTGCCAGAACCCTGCCGCCAGCTTTGCTCAACCCCAGGAATCAGTCAGAAAAAACCAGAGGTTTAGCGCTTTACCAAAGTTTCAGAGGGAGAAAGGGAGGTTACAGCAGCCTTTCGACTGGTAATGCTTTTATAATCGTTTTTTGTTACAGATTAAAAAACACTCTATAACAAAAAACGATTTGATTTTTGGTTACCGAAAGGTACCAGCGGGACCGAAAGATAACAACTTTTTGAGGAAGATTACAGGTTGCAGATTTCCAGCAATTAAATTAGACCTTGAGCCGGCGGACTACTTTCATTTAAACATTATTTTAAGAACCTAAAAGATGCAGTCAAAGAATGGCCAGCTGCCAGGAAAAGATCCGGAAGCAGCTCTGCCGGCTGAAAACAGCAGCCGGGCATTTCACCGGCTGCTGATCCGGGGGCCTGCAGAAACAGAATGAAGAGCCCCGGCACTTACAGCTCCCTATGTTCCGCCGGGAGAAAAACCCATGCCATGAACCCAAAAAAGGCCGCCGAGCAGAAAGAGCAAGAGCCGAAAAGAGCCGGGATCCCCAGGGAAGCGGGCCGCTGCCCGGAACCTCATTGGAAGCTACACCTACCCGGGGCCCGTCCTGTTTCTAGTGTGTATTATAACCGTTATACACACTAGAATATACCCATCTTCAGGGATAAAAAAGTATCAAAAAGTTGTATAAAAGTATATCAAAATAGCTTGAAGTGTGGTATAATAGGGTAAAGGGGGGTAAGAAAAATGATAACAGCATTAGAACAGGCGGAGATTTATCTTTTGAGGGAGGAAGAGGCCAGCTACCGGGCCGGATTAACTTATGAAGACTACTTCAAAATATTCGATGAGATCATCTACTTCGATGTGGCCAGCGGGGACGCCAGGCCTGATACCATTAAGTCCTACCGGAGCCACCTGCAGCAGTTCCTGGCCTGGTGTGAAAAAGAGGACCATGATCCGGCAAGGATGGGGAAATGGGACATTAAAAGATACAGAAAGGAGCTTTTAAACCAGGGGCTGGCCTACGGCACAGTTGCTTTAAAGCTCACCGTGCTGCGGCGGTTCTTTCAGGGGCTCATAGAAAGAGATTACATCAGCGATAACCCGGCGCTGGGTGTCAGCCCACCCCGGGACAGGGCCCCCGATGATAACATCAAGTATCTGACAGCTGAGGAGGTCGAGCGCTTTTTGGCCCAGGTCAGAAAGTCCCGGGGTTTGAGGGGCTTAAGGGACCGTGCCATGATAGCCATGATGCTCCTGGAGGGCTGGCGGGTCGTCGAGGTGGCCAGAGCATCAGTGGAGAACATTAATTTTGTCGAAGGAGAAATCTTAACCAGGGGCAAGGGCAAAAATGCTTTTATCTATCCACGAAGAGATACCCTGATACTGCTGAAGGAGTACCTGGCCACAAGGGGCGATGATATCGAGATTGATAATCTGGGAACCCCCCTTTTCATCTCCCACAGCAATTTAAGCTATGGAAAAAGGATGAGCCGGAACGGGATCCGGAAGGTCATCAACGGCTATC
>SLJX01000179.1 GCA_007134885.1 Halanaerobiaceae bacterium | reverse complement strand
TTTAAGGAGTATAATTGCAGCATAATTAAGGATAATCAAGGATAATCAAGGATAATCAAGGACAATCAATGATAATTATGGATAATTAAGATTAAGGATGATTAAGTATAATTTAAGTATAATTAAGTACACTTAAAATAAGTATAATTAAGCATACTTAAAAACAGTCTTATTGCAGCATAATTTTAATCAGTGTTATTAGGAAATATTATTATAACAGGAGGGTTTCCTATGAAGTTTTTTATTGATACTGCAAACCTGGATGAGATTAAAGAAGCAAACAGCCTGGGTGTTATAGATGGCGTTACAACAAATCCAAGTCTGGTTGCCAAAGAAGGTGATGTGGATTTTCATACCAGAATCAAAGAAATATGCAATGTGATTAATGGCCCGGTTAATGCAGAAGTAATAAGCCTGGAAACAGATGGGATGATTGAGGAAGCTCAAGAATTATCGAATTTAGCCTCCAATGTAGTTGTCAAAATTCCTATGACAGAAAATGGTCTGCAGGCTGTAAAAAAATTAGAGGAAGAAAATATTAATACCAATGTTACTTTGATATTTTCTGCCAATCAAGCTTTATTAGCTTTAAAAGCCGGTGCTTCATATATCAGCCCCTTTATTGGCCGGCTGGATGATAGAGCCCATAATGGGATGGAATTGATTAAGGAAACAAGAAAGATGATAGATAATTATAATTTTTCCGGTGAAATTATTACAGCCAGCATCAGAAGTCCCAATCATGTTAAAGAAGCAGCTCTTAATGGAGCAGATATTGCCACAATTCCCTTTGAGGTAATAAAGAAAATGTCATCACATCCCCTGACAGATATAGGAATTAGAAGGTTTCTGGATGATTGGGAAAGCTTAGAGGATTAATAAGCAAGGATCTGGCAATATAGAGCAGTATAGATAAGTAGCCTGTTCTAAATCATACAAAATGAGCTCTAAATAATACTATACGAACGAGGAGGAAAAATAATGGCAATGGGACTGACTCTCGATAATTTTTCCGACAAGGAATTGTGGCTGGTTGCCGGCAGTCAGCATCTTTATGGTGAAGAGGCTCTGAAAGAGGTCCGCAGCAATGCCGGTAAAATTGCAGAATTTATTGATAGCGAGGAAAAAGTGCCCCTGGCAGTCAAATATCAGGGGGTCCTGACCACCTCGGCTGAGATAGCTGCCCTGATGCGCCAGGCCAACAGCGCTGAAAACTGTGCTGGCCTGATTGTCTGGATGCATACTTTTTCTCCAGCCCGGATGTGGATAAAGGGTCTTAAAGTGCTGCATAAACCCTTTGTTCATCTCCATACCCAGTACAAGAGGGAGATACCCTGGGCAGAAATAGACATGGATTACATGAATATCAACCAGTCAGCCCACGGCGGCCGGGAATTTGGCTATATCTGCACCCGGCTGGGTTTAAACCGCAAGGTAATAGTGGGTCACTGGCAGGAAGAAGAGGTGCTGAAGGAACTGGGCGTCTGGAGTAGAGCCGCCCTGGCCTGGCATGACAGCCAGGATGCTGAGATAGCCCGTTTTGGAGATAATATGCGCCGGGTGGCGGTAACCGAGGGGGACAAGGTTGAGGCTGAAATCAAACTGGGTTATGCTGTGAACGGTTTTGGTCTGGGAGATCTCGTAGAGTATGTTAACCAGGTCAGCCCGGAAGAGGTAGACTCACAGCTGGAAACTTACCAGCAGGATTACAGCCTGGCTCCGGAACTGCTGCCCGCCGGCAGCAATCATGACTCTCTCAGAGAAGAAGCCCGGGTTGAGTTGGGCATGCGCCGTTTTCTGGAGGAGGGCAGCTTCAAAGGTTTCACCACCAATTTTGAGACCCTCCACGGCCTAAAACAGCTGCCGGGCCTGGCAGTCCAGCGTCTGATGGCCTCCGGTTATGGTTTTGGAGCCGAGGGAGACTGGAAAACAGCCGCCCTGGTTCGGGCTATGAAAGTTATGGCAGCCGGCTTATCCGGAGGGACCTCTTTTATGGAGCAGTACACCTATCATCTGGAGCCCGGCAGCTATCAGGTGCTGGGAGCTCACATGCTTGAGGTCTGTCCCACCCTGACAGCAGAGACACCAGCTGTTGAGATCCATCCTCTTGATATTGGCGGAAAGGCCGATCCCGTCCGCGCCGTCTTTACCGCCGATACCGGCCCGGCAGTCAATGCCTCCCTGATTGACCTGGGAGACCACTTTCGTCTGATTGTTAATGAAGTGGAGACCGTCAGCCCGAAAAAACAGCTGAAAAAACTGCCGGTAGCCCGGATGATCTGGAAGCCCCAGCCTGATTTTAAAACCGCCATCACCGCCTGGATTCTGGCCGGAGGAGCTCATCATACCGGTTACTCCCGGGCCCTGCAGGCCAGACACCTCCGCGAGTTTGCCCGCCTGGCCGATGTAGAGTATCTGGAGATCACAGCAGATTCTCAATTACCAGAACTGGAAAGGGAAATTGAAAGAATGAGTTAGAACTAAAGGATGCTTTAGTTCAGATAAAACCTTTTACTAAAGCAGCAAATTTTCTGTTCTAAATCAGGAGCTTTCGATATCAAATCAGGTATTTCCCCTACAGATGTTTTCTCTGTTTATAAAATTTAGCTATTTTAAAATACCTTGTTGCTTTTAATAATGTTAACCGCTCTGGAAGAAATATTGTAACGGAAGTTAATAAAACAACGGAAGTTAATAAAACAAAGTAAATGATGTCAGTTTATTAATCTGAAGTTAACTCAACAACACAATTTGATTAATAAGAGCCTAAAATTTAAAATGTGGCTATTAAGTCAGTTCAGGAAAAAAATTTACCTGTTCAATTTGTAAGGCAGATTTTATGAAATGAAATCAGATATTTGATCAGGTCAAGAAGCTGTGATTCGTTCAGGATTATTTCAGGTACTCTATGTGGTTAAATTATTATAATACTGAATAGATTTAATAGCCTTGATTTAAAATTCATGAAGAAAAATGAAAACATACTAACTGAGGAGGGCTTACCATTAACTCCCGAGAAAGATTCGCCAGAACAGTAAACCACGAAAGCCCGGATCGGGTTCCTCACGATCTGGGTGGAACCATTGTTTCTTCCATCACTGAAGCAGCCTATAAAAAGCTGGCAGCCTACAAGGGCCTTCCGGCAGAGGCCGAAATTACCGATATAGTCCAGGGTCTGGTTGAACCTCCAGAAAGCTTGAAGCAGGAATATGGCTGCGATTTTACCCGGATAGCTCTGAAAAGTGCGGACAGCTGGGAGCTGAAGATTGAGAACGATCGCTTCACCGATGAATTCGGCATAGTGAGACAGAAAGCCAGCATATATTATGACATTGTAGAATATCCCCTGGCAGATGCTGACCGCAGCGACCTGGAAAACTTCAACTGGCCCGACCCCCATGACCCGGGGAGAACCAGAGGCCTGAAGGAGGAGGCCAAAAAACTCTATCAGGAGACAGATTATGTCATTATTGCCGACATGATCTCCGGCGGTATTTTCGAGCAGGCCCTAAGAATGCGGGGTTACCGCCAGTTTTTCCTGGATCTGGTGGAAAACCAGGACTTTGCGCACGCTCTGCTGGATAAACTGCTGGAAGTTTACCTGGGCTTGTATGAGAATTATATCGAGGCGGTGGGTGATTATACTCATATCTTCGCCCTGGCAGATGATCTGGGCATGCAGAATGGTTTGATAGTGTCTCCCTCTCACTACCGGGAATTCATCAAACCCCGCCAGCGTCAGCTCTATAAGTTTATCAAAGAGAGAGCGGAAGACAGCTATATCTTCCACCATTCCTGCGGCTCGATTTTCCCTCTGATCGGCGATCTGATTGAGGTGGGAGTCGATATCCTGCAGTCGGTTCAGACCAGCGCCAGCAATATGGATATCAGGAAAATCAAGCAGGAATTCGGCCAGGACCTCACCTTCTACGGCGCAATCGATGTTCAGCATATGCTGCCAGAAAGATCCGCCGCCGAGGTAGCCGAGGTAGTTAAGGAAACCATCAATATTCTGGGCCAGGATGGCGGTTATGTCCTGTCAGCCTCCCATAATATTCAACCTGATGTGCCTCCAGAAAACATCGATGCCATCTTTAAAACCAGCCTGGAAATGCATAAAAACCAGTAATTTCTAGCAAGTCGAAGTAAATCTCTGGCTGATATCGCCAGTTAATAATCTGATATTGACGGTTAATAAGCTTATACTGACAGTTAATAAGCTGATACTGATGGTTAATATTGGAATATCTACAATAGCAACTCTGGTAATGGCAAAAAGCTCTTAA
>SLJX01000130.1 GCA_007134885.1 Halanaerobiaceae bacterium | reverse complement strand
TTCCCGATATCTTCCGGAATTGACATGCTTACATATAATTTTTTTTTTAATAAATACTTTTTTGCTAATTTCTTTTTTTATTCTTTTTTACATATAATCTCTTTTATCCTGTCCTTCTTCCTCTTCTTCAGGTTCTTCTTCGCCTTCCTCAAGCTCCTCTTCCAGTTCTTCTGCTTCTTCACCAATAACCTCAGGCTCCAGATCTTCAACATCGAGAAGAGCCTCTTCCTCTTCTTCAGTGATTTCACTGGGAGTAACAATGGTGACAATTACATCATCGGGTGAGCTGATCAGGTCAATCTCTTCGCCAATTTCAAGGTCACCCACAGCCAGTGAATCTCCCACATCCAGTTCGGAAATATCCAGCTCTACCTTTTCGGGAATGTCACCGGGAAGACATTCAATCTCTATCTCCCGCATCAACTGCTGGAGAACTCCGCCTTCCTGAACACCAAAAGCTTTGCCGACAAGTTTGATGGGAATGGTAACAGCAATTTTTTCATCCATTGAGATCTGATGGAAGTCGACATGCATGAGCATCTCCTTAATTACATGCTTCTGATAGTCCTTGATCATCACCGTTTCAGTGGTAACCTCTTCCTCCCCATCTTTGATCGTCAGCTCTACTATGGCATTGCTGTCCAGACTGCCTTTAAGATCAAGCGGGTCAACAATCAGAGGCTGAGGGTCTCGATTCCGGCCGTAAACTACGGCTGGCGTTTTGCCCTCCCGTCTGATCCGGCGGGCTGCACCTTTACCGGTTTCTTTTCTGGCCTGTGCTTCTACTGCTAACCTATCCATAAACTATCCTCTCCTTGAAAAATTCTCTGCAAATTATTTTTTGCCAGGTAAAATCATACTTTTTACATCTATCTGGTAAACCAGATTTGAGAAGGCCTGGATTTAAAGCTGAATGCAATTCTGGAGGTTATCCAGCAGACATCCAGCCGGAGAACAGAATTATCTGCTCAAAAATTTGACCTTAACCTTAATAATTATAACATCAATTCTGCTGTTAATCAATTCCTCTGCCGGATTTGCCTGAGGGTAGTGAAATTCGGCAGCTGACAGCTCTATTTAAAGAGAACGCTGACCGAAACATCCTTAAAGATTCTATCAATCGCTTCTCCTAACAGGGGAGCAATGGAAAGTACCTCCAGATTGTTAAGTTCCTCACCATGATTATCCTGGGGAATGCTGTTGGTCACCACTATCTTCTCCAGAGGGGCAGCCCTGAGCCGCTCAACAGCTGGACCGGAAAAGAGGGCATGGGAACCGGCAGCATAAACCCTGTCCGCTCCGGCTGCTTTAAGTGCCCGGGCTGCAGCTGTCATGGTTCCAGCTGTATCAATTATATCATCAAAAAGAATTACATTTTTGTTCTCAACTTCGCCTATAATATTCATGACCTCGGCAACATTAGCCTGGGGCCTTCTTTTATCAATGATAGCCAGGGGAATATTGAGGTGCCTGGCAAAGGATCTCACCCGGCGAACCGAACCGATATCAGGTGCAACTGCGGTAAAATTTGACAGGTCCATTTCAGCAAAATATTCCACCATGATGGGGAAGGCATAAAGATGGTCAACCGGAATATCAAAAAATCCCTGAATCTGGGGGGCATGCATGTCAATGGAAAGCAGGCGGCGGGCCCCGGCGGTGGTAAGTAAATTGGCAACCAGTTTAGCGGTGATGGGATCCCGGGGACGGGCCTTTCTATCCTGGCGGGCATAGCCATAATAGGGTACCACTGCTGTTATTCGCCGGGCTGAAGCCCGGCGCAGGGCATCAATCATAACCAGCAGCTCCATCAGGTTCTCATTAACCGGGGGACTTGTCGGTTGTATTACAAAAACATCCGCTCCCCTGACAGTTTCCTCTATCTTAACCGAAATTTCTCCATCCTGAAACCTGCCAATTTCCTTGCTGACCAGTTCGGTACCCAGATAATCACAGATATCACCGGCCAGTTCCGGGTGACAGTTACCTGTCAAAATCTTCATCTTTTCACCATAGGTAGTCATTATTTTCCCAGGCCTCCCAGGTTATTTCTTTTTATAGAATCTTGCCGGTACACCTAAAACCACGGAATTTTCCTCCACATCCTTTGTTACCACCGAGCCTGCTCCAGTGCTGCTGCCCCGGCCCAGTTTCACCGGTGCCACCAGGGTGGTATTGCTGCCCACAAAGACCTCGTCTTCCAGAACAGTCTGATATTTATTCACTCCATCATAATTTGCAAAAATAGTTCCAGCTCCCACATTGCAGGATTTACCGATGGTGGCATTTCCCACATAGCTGAGATGGGGGACCTTACTGCCCCTGCCGACCCGTGATTTTTTCAGCTCAACAAAGTTGCCAATCCGGCAGGATTCAGCTATTTCGGTGCCGGGGCGAAGATAGGCATAGGGGCCAACAGTTGAACCGGAATCTACCCGGCTCTGTAAAATTATACTGCCCTGCCTGACCCTGACATCAGAAGCTATTTCAGCATTATCCAGCTGACAGATAGGTCCGATGACAGTTCCGCTGCCTATCCAGGTGCTGCCCTTGAGGAAGGAGCCAGGATAGATTATTACATCCTGCTCGATTTCCACCCCGGATTCAATATAAGTGCGAGCAGGATCCAGCAGGGTTACTCCAGAAGCCAGATGTTTCTGCTGAATTCTCTCCTGAAGAATCCCTTCGGCCTCTGCCAGATCAGCCCGATCATTTATCCCAAGAATCTCCCGGGAATCATCTGCTTTCAAAGGAATCAGAGGAGCCTTCTTTGAAATATAATGCATGGTGTCAGGGAGATAGTATTCTCCCTGCTGGTTATCATTATCCAGCTGCTTGAGAGCTTCCAGCAGCAGCTGGCTGTCAAAGCAGTAAATGCCGCTGTTAACCTCCCTGATAGCTGCTGTTTCGGGATCGGCATCATGTTCTTCCACCACAGCTTTAATACCGCCGGAATTATCCCTGATAATTCGACCATAGCCTGCCGGATCATCCATCTCAGCTGTGAGAATTGTCATCCCGCCACTGCTGTTCCGGTGCCCGGCCATCAGTCCGGTTAAGGTGCTGGTCTTAATAAGCGGGGTGTCGCCATATAATATCAGGACCGATCCCTGATGCTCAGCTATGTAATTTTCAGCCTGCTGAACGGCATGACCGGTGCCCAGCTGCTTTTCCTGATGGACAAATTCCAGTTCGGCATGGCGAGAAGCTGTCTTTTTGACTTCCCGGGCCTGGTGGCCCACCACACAGACTACCCTATCACTTATCCCGGCAGCCAGCTCCACCACATGCCCGATCATCGGTTTTCCGCCCAGCTTATGAAGTACCTTATTACGGCCGGATTTCATCCTGGTACCTTCGCCGGCGGCCAGTATTATCGTTAGAACCTCGGTCATTGCTATACCTCCTGGGGATGAATCAAAATAACGGAAAATTTGTCAAAAAATAGCTGGCTGTCAAATCACATAATGAATATGGCTAAACCTATTTTATGGCTAAACCTTATTTTATGACTAAACCTTATTTTACAACTAACCTATAATTGGTTTCACTACGAAAAGTCGTTTTACTGCCAATTTGTTTGACAGGATCCTTGATATGCTAAGGATTATAGTTACGAAATTTGACAATAACAACTTTATGCAGTGCAATCATAATTACCTATAGTTATTAAAAACAATTATTATACAGTTAAACAGCATAATTATACAGCATAGCTTATACTCTTTAACCCATTACCAGCTACCAATTACCAGCTATTCAGGAGTTTATTTTGCCCCCTGCTCAAAATGCTCAGAGTTAAAGTTTTTATCAGGATTAATTTCAACTTAAGTTTCAAGAAAGGAGCCGGCCGCAGAAGTCCTACCTGGCCGCTTATTTCTTGCAAAACCGTCCTGAGGCTGGAAAATAATGCGCTCTCTAGGTTGCCTGGATAGCTACTGCGGTCGGCCTCCATTCTTCAAATCATATTGGGCCATATTAACAGATTTTTAGCTCTTACAAACTCCCGCATAAACTTTTCGTTTCTCTGGTAACTTTCCCACTCCATTAACCTGACCTGCCTATCGCTTCCTGCCTGATTATTCTGCCTGAACTGTTCTGCCGGCCCGCCCTAATTTCTGATCTCTAGACAGCCTTCTTTTCCTGATTTTGATAGGCTTCAATGACCTTCTCCTGGATCACTTCCCGCATTTCTGCAGTTATAGGAAAGAAGATATCATAATATTCATCTTTCCATTTGCGTGAAGGCATTGAGGCAAAAAGCCCATTACGGCCTTCAATGACCCTGATACCTCTGACAACCACCTGATCTTCAATGGTTAGCGAAGCATAAGCCTTGAGTGTGCCATTACCCTGAAAAGGAAAAATTCTGACCTCGGTTATTTCCATCCTATATTTACCCCCTTTAAATGTAATATATTAATTATATTTGGTAAATATAGGAAAGTCAAGTCTCTTTTTTATATTTTTTCTAAAAACTTCCAGAGTTCATCTTCTCCATCCCATTCCAGCGGCTGTAAATCCCCGTTGGCTTGTATCAGGCTGACTCTCTCCTCCACAATTTCTCCAACCTGATAGGACTCAATTCCCTCCCGGGAAAGTTCCTGCTGCAGTTTGTCAGCCTCGGGCAGGGTAATCAGCATGCTGCCGGATGATATTAGAGCCAGGGGATTTAAATCAAGTCTGGAGCAGATCTCGGCTACCGCCGGCCTGACGATTTCTGAAACGGGCTTTAAATGAAAGCCGCAACCCGAGGCGGAACAAACTTCCTGAAGGGCACCATAGAGGCCGCCCTCGGTAATATCATGAAGAGAGTTAACACCATGATCAGCTGCCAGCAGACCTTCGGGCAGGACACTAAGTTCCTCCTGATAACCAAGCGCTTCTTTCAGGGCTTCGGGACTGACACCCTCTTTTGAGAGATAATCAGGATGGTCTCCCGCCAGGATGAAGGCTCCTTCCAGCCCCACTCCCTTGGTCAGGAGTATTTTATCACCCGGCTGGGCTCCCCCGGTTGCCACAAACTTATCCCTGTCGGCCCGGCCAATGGCAGTTACCACAATAATAGTTTTGCTGACCTCACTGAGGACTTCGGTATGGCCGCCCAGAACCTCAATACCCAGACTACAGGCGGTTTCGTTTATTTCTGTCATTAAGTCTCCAATCATATCATCGGTGGAATCTGGAGGTAGCAGCAGCACCACCTGGACTCCGATTGGGGAAGCTCCAGCTGCTGCCAGGTCATTGCAGGCTACATGCACGGCCAGATAACCAGCCTGCTGTCCGGCCCCGGTGATGGGGTCGGAGGAAATGGCCAGCACCTCTTCTCCAAAATCTACCACGGCACTGTCCTCTCCTACCCCGGAATTAACCAGAATATCCTTGCGGTGATGGGAAATTTTGCTCAGAACTGTATTCTCCAGCCGTGCGGTTGAAAGTTTGCCAATCTCCATATCAAGTTCACTCGCTTCCTTTTTTTCTTAAGGATAACAGTTAAAATTATTTTTTGATTTTTCGCCTTCATAAGGAAACTGGGGTTACCTTGAAAATACGCCATATTATTTTCATTTATTGTTGTGCCCCGGAGGGGCATGGCGGTTTACCTTGAAAAACAGCAGGAAAATTTTTTATATCCTTTTGTTCTCTTAAGGGCATGAAGGTTTAACTTAAAATTATGTTGATCATGCAGTTATGCTATTTGTTTCAACTAATTATCATTAACTCATTTCATGGTTTCACTACGAAAAGTCGTTTTACTGCCAATTTGTTAGACAGGATCCTTGATATGCTAAGGGTCATAGTTACGAAATTCGACAATAACGACTTTATGCAGTGCACTCATTTTATTATTCATTTAACTAGTTATTATTCAAGTGAATACCTTCCGGAAAATCTGGCCGGAATGACATTTCCCGGGCCCTGCCAGCTATTTAAAGTTTCCTCCAGCTGGCTCTCCCTGCTGAAATAAGCAATCAGGGTGGGGCCGCTGCCGGTCAACTGCACATGAACAGCTCCCGAATTATAAAGCCTATCTTCCAGTTCTGCCAGTCCCGGGACCAGTCTGAAGGTGATCGGCTGGAGAATGTTATGCCAGCCCTCCTGCCAGCTGATGGGCTTCTGGCCTTTAATCAGCTCCAGCAGATTCTCAAGAGAATATCTTTCAAGCTCAGGTCCAGAATCGGGAAATGCCTTATCATTCTCCGCTCCGTGATAAACCAGTTCATCAAAAAGATTATATACTTCAGCTGTTGCAACTTCAACCTTGGGATTGACAAGCAGTATTCTATGGGCCGGCAGATCGGGGAGAGGTCTTAATTTATCCCCCCGCCCCCGGGCCAGGGCTGTTCCTCCCGCTATACAAAAAGGCACATCCATGCCCAGTTCAGCTGCCAGTTTCTCCAGTTCCAGCCGGGTAAGACTCAAGCCAAACAATCTATTCAATCCCCGCAGTACAGCCGCAGCATCGCTGCTGCCTCCAGCCAGACCGGCAGCCACCGGGATGTTTTTTTCAAGCTCTATCCTCACCCCGGAAATTTTCTGGGGAAATTTATTTTTCAGCAGGCAAGCGGCCTGCCAGGCCAGGTTGCTGCTGTCCTCAGGAAGATCATTTTCAATCTCTCCCCTGACAATTTCCAGTTCCAGCCCCTCAGAGATTTCGGTAAGTTTAAGGCAGTCAGCCAGTGAAATTGACTGCATGATCATCTCTACCTGATGGTAGTCATCGGGATAAAGACCCACAATATTAATAGCCAGGTTAATTTTGGCCCGGGCTTTTTCAAAAACACCGGTTACCTGACTGGATGTGTTAGTGTTAATGACAAACACCACCTGTTATTTCAGTAATACTGCTTAACCTGCTGTTAGCCCCTCTCACCTTATTATTTAGCTCCTCTGACCTTATTATAATATTGATAATAATGCTGTTATCCCAGCTGTGCTCATTATAAATTTTTGGGTTATCAGATTGATGGTAGCTCTAGACCTCTGGATTTGATAATACAGCTTTTCCAGAACTCCTATTTTTTAAGTCGATATTAATCTATTTTAATATTAATCTACTTTAGTCATTATAACATTTAAAAGAGGTTAAGTTAAGGTTGCCAGGAAAAAACTTTTTTACGACTATCCTTACAACTATTCTATAGTAAATTTGCTCTGAGATAAATAGTTGCCGAAAGTAAAATCAAGCTGAAAAATAAAAATCAAGCCCGGGGTTATCAACCAAATATAAAACCAGATGGTTTTAGGGTAAAATATCCCGGTTCTCAGGGGAAAATGACTAATTGTCAAAAGATGTTAATGAAGGATCGTTAAATAAATTGCTAAAGTTTAAAGCTGATGCTATAATTATACAGAGGAGGGATTTCAATGGCAAATAATCAGATAAAATGCTGGCATATTAACCACAGTTCTACTGCTGTTTATCACAGGAATACCGGGATTTTGTTAGTTTTCGATTACTATCAGCATCCGAAAGATCCCCGTTCTCCGGATTTTCCCGAATGCTGGCAGGAACTTCCCGATCTAAAAAAAGCCTTCTTCTTTGTAACCCACAGCCATCAGGATCATTTCAGCTCAATGATATTTGATTGGAAGGATAAATTTCCTGAAACTACTTATATATTGAGCAGCGATGTGAAAACATCCCGGGTTAGAAGAAAACTGTCCGATGGAGATTATTATTTTGTTGCCAGTGAAAAAAAGCTGAATCTAAAATCGATTTATCTGGAAACCTATGAAACAACTGACCAGGGTGTCAGCTTTTATGTAAAGGATGAAAATCTGAATCTTTTCCATGCCGGTGACCTTAACTGGTGGGACTGGAGTAATTTCGCTCCAGAGGAAAGATCCCGAGAAGAAAAAGAGTACAAAGAAGTGGTCAGCCAGGTCAAAAATCACAAGCTGCAGCTGGCCTTTGTACCGGTAGATCCCCGACTGGGAGAAAGCTTCCATCTGGCCGGTCAGTATTTTATCTCTGAGGTAAAACCGGAAGTCTTTGTGCCGCTCCATTTCCGGGATGATTATCAGATTATAACCAGATTTAAGGAAAAAATTTCTGAGGATTCAAGCTGGATCCCGGAGCTGAAGCATCAGGGCGACAGTTTCGACTATAAGTTTTAGATTTTACCTCAGTCTTTTTGAGTTTCATAGCAACAGTTATTTCAGCCTCTTTGATTTTCACAGCAACAGATATCTTGGGCTCTTTGAGTTTCGCAGCAACAGATTTATTTATTATTTGGGAAATCTGTACTATTGAAAAAAATATTATAAAACAAAATACAGGGCTCTTAAAGATTAGAATTTTCATGTTAGGCAAATTGCAACACTTAATTACTATTTGTGAATGATAAAGCCTAGTTTATTAATCTTTATATGTTTCTCCAAATGCAAAAAACAAAATGTGAACATCTTATAATCTAATTAACTATCTTTATTAAATGCTAATATTACAGCAACCTCACAAAAATAAAATTTCAAAAAAATATACTTTCGGGGTCCTGAAGTATATATACCAAAAAATCTAATAAATATTCAATAAAACTGGCTAATATCTCTTCAGGGAAAAGTCAGGGAAAAACCCCCGCTCCTGTCTGCGGGGGTTATAAGATTTAATTTGCTTTTTAAATTAATCTTAAATTAATCGGAATAAACCTTGAGTTACTTCAGGTTAAATTCTAAACAGGGAAAATCTTACAGAGAAAATCTTAAATGTATCTTTTCTGAAAAACACTCTCTGGAGAACTTATTGTCAGCCGGAAAGCTTTTATTCAATCAACTCCAGCTCCCGGCCTATTTTCTTGAACTTATCCAGAGCAAATTCCAGGTCATCCTGGCTGTGAGTGGCAGAAAGCATCACTCTGATTCTGGCCTTGCCTCGGGGTACAGTGGGAAAACCGATAGAAGTTGCAAAAATGCCCTCTTCCATCAGTCTTGCACTGAATTTCTGGGCTGTCTTGGCATCACCGATCATTACCGGGGTAATGGGGGTAACGGTCTTGCCAACATCGAAACCGGCCTGCTTCATCTTTTCCTGGAATATTTCCTTGTTATTCCAGAGCTTCTGCACCAGCTCGTCATCCTGCTGGAGAATCTCTACAGCCTTAATGGTGGCAGCCACATCAGCCGGAGTTACCGCCGAACTGAAAAGGAAGGGTCGGGCCTGCTGCTCCAGATATTCAATCAGAGTTTTACTGCCGGCGGCACAGCCTCCCATGGTGCCAAAGGCCTTGGAAAAAGTTCCTATTTCAATATCCACCTGACCGTGGAGCTCAAAATGGTCGACAATTCCCCGACCGTGACTCCCCAGCACACCCTCGCCGTGGGCATCATCTACCATGACAATGGCATCAAATTCCCGGGCCAGATCAACTATCTCCGGCAGGGGAGTAATATCTCCATCCATGCTGAAAACTCCATCGGTCACCACCATAATTTTGTCGGGATCATCCTCCCGGGCCTGCTCCAGCTGTTCCCGGAGAGAGTCCAGATCAGCATGCTGGTAAATTCTGATGTCAGCTCCTGACAGCCGGCAGCCGTCAATTATGCTGGCGTGATTTAATTCATCACTGATAATTATATCCTGTTTGTTCATAATGGCAGGGATTACTGCCAGGTTGGCGTTAAAGCCCGATTGAAAGGTAATGGTTGCCTCTGCTTTTTTAAATTCAGCCAGTTTCTTTTCCAGCTCCCGGTGCAGCTCCATGGTTCCTGCGATGGTCCGAACCGCTCCGGGGCCGACTCCGTACTGCTCCACAGCCCGCTGGGCTGCATTAACTACCTCGGGATGATTGGCCAGTCCCAGATAATTATTGGAACAAAAATTCAGTTTCTCCTGGCCTTCAATCTCAACCCAGGCGCCCTGAGGGCTTTCCAGGGTCTGAATGTTATTGTACAAACCCTGCTCCCGCAGGTTTTCCAGCTCTTCCTGAAGCCTGTCTTGCAGATTCTTATTCATCAGCTTAATTCCCCCTTAAGGTTTCAGCACAATCTTACCGCAGTTTCCTGATTCCATTAACTCCATGCCTTTAGCAAAATCCTCCAGTGGAAATTCATGGGTAATTACAGGTTCGATGTCAATCTTTTCTTCCTTTAGTAGCCTTCTGGCAATAAACCAGGTTTGAAACATCTCCCGGCCTGTAACTCCAATCATATCTATCCCTTTGAAGATTAAATCCGGAGCTAAATCAATTTCAACCGGACCATCAGGCACGCCCAGCAGAGCAATTCTGCCGCCGGGAGTAATCTGTTTCAACCCCTGCTTGATGGCAGCGGCCGCCCCTGACATTTCAGCAACAAAGTCCACTCCTACTCCATCGGTAACCTCGGCAACCAGGGCCTCCAGATCTTCCTCCAGAGGATTAATCACAAAATCGGCTCCCATTTTTTCAGCCAGATCCCGGCGGTAATCATTGGGCTCGGTGACAATGACAGTGGCAGCTCCAAAGGCATTGGCCACCGGAATTGCCAGCAAGCCTGCTGGTCCCGCTCCGGTGATCAGCACATTTTTGGCTGCCACCTCGCCGGCCCTGATGGTATCGATGGCATTACCCAGCGGTTCTTGAATCGAGGCATACCTGGCAGATATGGCAGGGTCATTTTTCCAGACATCAACTTCTTCAATGACAGCATAATCGGCAAAAACTCCGTCAGTATGGACCCCTAAAATTTTCATGTTGACACAGATATGCTGCAGTCCCGTCTTACACTGATAGCACTGGCCGCAGGGGATATGGGTCTCAGCCGAAACAAAATCTCCTACCTCCACCGAGGTTACCCCTTCTCCCAGGGCTACAACCTCTCCAGCCATTTCATGTCCCATGATTTGAGGCGGGTTAACATTATTTTCTGCCCACTTGTTCCATTTATAAATGTGGAGATCACTTCCACAAATCGAGGTTCTCTGAATCTTAACCAGAACCTGCCCTGAAGCAGGATCGGGCACCGGAATTTCCTTGAGCTCCGCTCCATATTCCGGCCCGGTTTTAACTACAGCCTTCATGCTGCTGGTCATTAACTTCCCCTCCTGTATTGGTTTGATCCTGCTCCCTACTCAATTTTACTTATCTACCTGAAATTATACCACAAATATTTAAAAAAAATCAAAATTTTATCGACTGAGGGTATCAAATTGCTTCAAAACAGCAGAAAACGGGCAACCCATAAAAGCTGCCCGTTTAGCTTAAATTAATCAGCTTATATTTACTCAGCCAGTATAACCTAATGAAATTCTTCAACCGAAGCTCCAGCTGCAGTCCTGCAGCTTACTCATTAAATTCAAAGGAAATATTGCTGGCCGGGCTGATAAGATGCATCTGGATTTGATTTTCAGCCTCGGCAAAATTTGGCGAGCGAAAAAAATCTTCCTCCACCTGTTCTAAATCATAATCCAGAAAATCATCATAGCTGAGTGCACCCTCAGCTCTAATCTCAACCCCGGTGTCTTCCAGGAATACCAGCTCAATATTGGAAGCCCCGGAGTTTAAGCGAACACTGGTGTCATGACTGGCAAAGTTTATTTTCAGGTCACTGATACCGGAGTTTATTTCCAGATTATCAACCATAAGTTCCTGGAGATCCAGCTGATAGTAACCTGCTCCGGAATCAATTGCTATATTATAATTAACTGCAGGATGCAGTTCTAAAACTGCTGAACTAACAATATCCATGTTTTCCAGTTCAAACTCTCTCAGGTGGTCAACTTCCAGGATTCCCCGGCCTTCCCGGCTGTCAAAATTATATTCAATAGCAGGTTCCCGTTCCTCATTACGATAATGAAAAGAAAGGTCATAAAGATTTTCCTCTTCCTCCGAAGAAAAAATATCAATCCTGCCGGCATCGATACTGAGGTTGATATCAAGCTGCCTGATTTCATCGGTATAAACCCTGGAGGATTCAGCTTTTTCCTCTCTTCTAACAGTCTCCTGAACCTGGTGGCCTGGAGTTAACCAGTAACGATAATGAGGAAAATACTGAGGATACATTAAGCCAGCAAAGAGAGCAATAATCAAAAGCGGTGTCAGCCACCAGATTCTGGTCCTTTTAACTACCAGATGCAGACCAAGTAAAATCAACAGCAGCGGCCAGGATCTTAAAACAATTTCCCAGATATTATAGGGCAGAATATCCAGGGTATTTAATAAAAAGAGGGCTCCCAGCACTATAAAAACAACCCCGGTAGTGATACTGCCCCGACGGTCCTGCCGCTGCTTTGCAATCCGGTCCTTTTCTTTTCTATTTTTAGCCATCACTCCCCACTCCCCGAACCAGCACAGCAATACCCAGGACAATTAAAATAAAGGGCCAGAAGGTTCTAAAATAAATCCTGGGCATCCAGATATCAAAGAGGAATAAAGCTCCGGCTATTATCAAAATAATACCCAGGTAACGCTGGCTTTTGGTATTCTCCCCGAAGGTTGTTCCTCTCCGGGTTTCCCCTTCTTCTATTTCAATGTCAATATACTCGTCATCATCTTCCCGATAACCCTCTTCTTCAGCCTGATAACGGCTTCGAGGTTCTTCAGGAATTATAATCCAGGCAATAAGATAGGCCAGTATTCCTGCCCCCTGGGCAAAAAACATCAAAACAAAAAGCAGGCGGATCAGTATAGGATCTATACTGAAATATTTTGCAATCCCCCCGCAGACTCCTCCAATTACCTTTTCTCTTCTTGATCTGTACAATCTCTTGACATCATCAGCCATGATTATACCCTCTTTTCAGTAAAAATTTCACAGCATTCTTTCACCTTTATTATACACGAGGAAGGGCAAAAATTGCAACAGGTCAAAGGAAATAGTTGTTTATCTACCGGGAAATTACGGGAAATTATTGCTTGAATTTAAATAATATTGTTGATAAAGTAAAGTAAAGTTTATTTCTAAAATGCAAATTCTAAAATGCAAATTATAATGCAAATTATTGTTTAATCATAGTATTACTTTTCCAGGAAAGGAGAGAAAAGCATGGAAGGTACAGCCGCTTCACCGGGAATTGCTATTGGATCAGCCTTTCTGCTCTTCGGCAAATCAGGTCAGGCAACAGGAGCCAATCTGGGAGCCGATGACCGGGATATTGAATTGAACCGCTTTTATCAGGCTCTGGAGGAAGCTCTGGACGATATCAAAATGCTGCAGCAAAAAGTCCAGGAAAAAATCGGCAAAAAGGAAGCCCATATATTTTCTTTCCAGGAAGATATTATAGCAGATGAGCAGTTTGCTGAAAAAGTAGCAGGTTTTATCAAAAATGAAGATCTGCCGGCAGAAAAGGCCGTCCAGCGGGTAATCCGACAGTATGCTGCTGAGCTGGCAGACAGCGAGGAAACCTATATTAAAGTAAGTGAAAATGATATTAAGGATATCGGAGAAAGATTGATAAATCTGCTCCAGGGTCAGGATATCAAGCTGGATGTCAGCCAGAACAATATAATTATTGTGGCCAAAGAATTAAGCCCCTCCCAGATAGCCCGGCTTGATACCAAAAAAGTTCTGGGCCTGGTTGCCGCCGAAGGCTCCAGCACTTCCCATGCAGCCATTCTGGCCAGCTCACTGGGGCTGCCGGCCGGCCGAGCCTCCAAATGCAATGGTAAAGACGCTGGCCAGAAGTTTGATAGGCACCACAATAAAATTTACCCGGCCCCAGTTTTCATTGTAGGATTTTATGATCGCATCAGTACCGTGGCTGGCCGCTTCAGGAGCAAAGGTATCGGTCAGCCAGCCGCTCATAAAGAGGCCAAAAACCGGCATGATATAAACCAGATTGGTCTCAGCCACCCCGGCAAGCAGATCAATTCCCAGGTTCAGCGTTCCGGTAAATATAACTGCTGCTCCTCCTACCACCAGTCCCACCAGCACGGCTATCCCGGTCCACTTGGATATATATTTCAATGAATCAACTGTCTGCCTGGCATCCTTTTTCAGTCTCACTTTCAGCATAACCTCCTGGCAAAAATCTACAGCAGTCCATTAGTAAATAGTCCATTAGTAAATAGTCCATTAGTAAATAGTCCATTAGTAAATAGTCCATTAGAGTAAATAACTATAACTAGTCTATTAATGAAATTATTAGAAATTTACCGGCTTAATTATATAATCTGCCAACTCTCAACTTTCACCTCTGTTATCTCCCGACCTGCTGCTCTGTCTGGTCACCGGTGACAGCTTTAAGAGAAAATACAAATTTAGAACCTTCGCCTACTGCACTTTCCACCCAGATTCTCCCCTTATGGGCTTCCACAATTTCCTTGCTGATGGCCAGGCCCAGACCACTGTCACAGTGCTCTTCATCCCTGGTCAGGCAGACAAACTGCTCGAAAATTTTCTCCTGGTCTTCAGGAGCTATTCCTTTGCCCGAATCTTCCACAGAAATGAAGATCCACTCCCCGGATTTCCAGCTGGCGATAGCAATATTATCATCCACTCCGGAATGATGAATGGCATTGTCCAGCAGATTGATTATCACCCAGGATATTTTATTGCTATCAGCCTGAACCGGGGGAAGATTTTCCTCGAGATCGACTTCTATCTCCAGCTCTTTATCCCGGATCTCCTTCTCAAGAGCATGGACCGCCACATCAATCAAATGATCCACATCAACCTTCATTTTCGGCGAAAGATCAAAGTGAATTTCATCATGATAGGTGGTTACGCTCTCATGATAGGCCTGAATTAAATCGGTCCGGTTAACTATTCCCAGCAGCCTGTGATCCTCTTCATTATCAATTACCGGAATAATCCGGGCATTAACTTCGTTAATCAGCCGGGAGGCCTTCAAAAGGTTGTCATCCGGGTAAACTACTCCGGGGGCAGGAAAAATGTATCTTGCTATCTTTTCCTCCTCATCCGCCTGGGTTTTAAGCTGGCGGGAAATGGTGTGATAATTTATGACGCCGACAAGCTCTCCTGTCGCTGTTTTTACCACCGGCAGATAGGTGTAAAAGGTTTTTTCAAATATCGACCGGGCCTCGGCAAAAGTAGCTGATTCTGGAATTGTAATTGGATTGGTAGACATAACCTTTTCAACAGCTATATTTTTTAATACCTGTTCTTTGTTGATGCTGGTAATATCCACTCCCCGGTTCAGCAGCTTGGTGGTGTAGATATTTTTCTTTTGCACCCGGGAAGTTATTACCGTACTGACGATACAGGAAAACATCATTGGTAAGATAATCCGATGATCCTGAGTCATCTCAAACAAAATTATAATCGAGGTCAGAGGGGCATGAGTGGCCCCGGCAAATACTGCTCCCATTCCCACAGTAGCATAGGAGCCGGGTCCGGCTGTTATTGCAGGAAATAAATTATGAACTACTATACCGTAGGAGCTGCCCAGCATTGAGCCGATAAAAAGAGAGGGAGCAAATATTCCTCCCGATCCTCCACTTCCCAGTGTGAGATTGGTGGCCAGAATTTTGGCAAATAGCAGGCCAAAAACCACCAGAAAAGGGAAATTTGCATGCAGGGCCCCTTCCATGACCGGATAGCCGGTGGCATGAATCTCCGGCACCATCAGGGTCATAACTCCCAGTAAAAGTCCTCCCAGAGCCGGTTTAAGATATTCCGGCATTGGCAGTTTAGCAAAAAGGTGTTCAAAATAATACAGGCTGTTTTC
>SLJX01000110.1 GCA_007134885.1 Halanaerobiaceae bacterium | reverse complement strand
CATATGCGGTAAATTCAGGGGGGTAATTAGTGAAGGCTACACCTACCCCTTACCAACGTAAAAATTTACCCAGATTTACCTATATGGGTAAATTGGGATGAATTTATTTAGACTTATAAGAAAATTTATAGATTTTAATGAAGGCATTTTCAGAAAATCATGTGTCAGGCTGACATGGAAATATAAATTTACTAAACGCATGGGTTATATAGAAACAGCTACTTGACAAAATAAAATTATAAAGAATTAAAAAGAAGGATAATTTCAAGAATTATTGAATATAATAATAACAGCCTTTTACGATTTAATATTGTTTCAGCCAACAAATATATACTACATTAGCTTATCAAATCAAAAACTTATTAAATCAAAGATAATATTTTATAGAAAGGAGGGTAGATTGCTTTAAGTTAATAATAGATAACAACCAGAAGTTTTCCCCAACTTCTGGTGGATATTTCTTAAACTTGTAAAACCGCTGACGGAACGCCGTGTGCGGTCAAAACCGCTTGCACGGTGAGGGCTCGCTATAAAGCCGGCTAAGGCTGGTATAAGGCGAGAATGAACCACCCACTTACGACCTGACCATGGCAGTATACCCTGAAGGTGGCGGAACAGCAACTGATAAAACAGATGATGGCCCTTATGAAGAGGGAGACGAAGTAGATATACTGGCAGAAGAAGAAGAAGGCTATGAATTTGTCAACTGGACAGCTCCAGCAGGTAGTTTTGAAGACGCTACTGATCCAGACACGATCTTCACCATGCCAGGAGAAGATGTAACTGTTACTGCGAACCTGGCCCAACCCGGTGACCCAGTGCCCCTGGGTACAGCGTGTGATTATGTAATCCTTTCCAAAGCAGGGATTACCAATGTTCCCACATCAGATATTACAGGAGATATAGGAGTGAGTCCGATTACGTCTGCAGCTATTACTGGGTTTGCGCTGGAAATGGATGAAAGTAATGAATATGCAACTTCCACTCAAGTTGATGGAAGAGTGTATGCTGCCGATTATGCTGAACCCACTCCCTCCGAGCTTACTACAGCAGTAAATGATATGGAAGCAGCCTACACTTATGCAGCAGGAAGAGATTATGAGCACATCGGAGAAGACCTAAGTGGTGAAACGCTTAGTCCTGGTGTATATAAGTGGGATACTGGTGTTTCAATTGATGGTGATGTCACTCTTGATGGTACAGCAGATGATGTCTGGATTTTCCAGATTTCTGGACAATTAACTCAGGCCGCTAATACCAGTATTGCTCTTGCAGGTAATGCCCAGGCTGAAAATGTTTTCTGGCAGGTGGCAGAGACTGTTTCGATAGGAGCTGGTGCCGACTTTGCGGGAATTGTACTGGGCAAGACTGATATTACTTTGCAAGCAAATGCCTCGGTAAATGGAAAGTTGTTGGCCCAGACTGAAGTTACTTTGGATCAAAATGAAATTGAAATTACAAAACCTGAGTAAATACGATCTAATTACAAAGGTATCGGGTACTTCTCGAATTAAGTCATAAATTGTTGAAAGAGAGTAACCGGATACCAGGAGAGAAGGTTAAAACTGAATAAAGCAAAAGAGAACCTGCCAGGATGTTGGATTAACCTGGTGGGTTCTTTTTTTATAATTGTCCCTCTCAAAAACCCTATCTGACAGTAAAATCACCCATAAAAAAAGCTGATGGAATTAATTTAAATTTGATTTTAGCTGAAATTTATTGGCCATCATCAGTTGGAACGGAATAATATTTTCTTTTGGAGTAACCCAAACAGAAAATAGAGTCATTATCATGTTTTAAATATTTAGGTTTTCTCCCAAAGGGAGTAGCTTCCTTAAACTGTCGAATTGTCCAGCGGGCAGTTGGATTTTGAGTAACAGCAAACTGACGAAAGGCCGGTGATGGATTGGACTTTTAAAATTTGCCATTTTCGGCAGCGTTTTCATATTTAGCAATTTGAGCTCTGAGTATAACGATTTCCATTCGAGACATAAAGAAAGATTTGAAGAACTCCTTAATGTAAAAGCACCATTCTTTGATGAAAGAGATGATAGTGAGCAAATATTTCATTAATATAACCTCCAATTTGGGTTAATAGTCAAAAATTATTATAACTGGAGTGAAGTTGATTTTAAAGTCTGTTTATATATAAACTGCAATAGGGACATTTGTCATAAGTGTAATTCAATTAATTCTTAGGAATAAGCAGGACATTTATTGCCAATATTGAATTATCATAAATAAATAAGGATTATATTCTCAAGTAGTTCAGCGGTTTTTTTACCAATTAAATTTGAGAAATACGGTAACATGTCAAGAGTCAAAAGAAAATAAAATACTGTAATTAGAGCAAAATTGGCATAGAAATACCCGTCTAGCCGGATACCATTTTTTTCATATCCGCCCATGACTTTATTAGAGGAAAGTGACAGGTGTAAGCGAACAGATAAAACTGGTTTTCAATAATTATCTACCTCCGGGGTTGATATATTTCGCCTTTACTCAGCAAGGCAAAGACGAGACGGACAAATTTACGTGCTGTAAGTACGAGGGCTCTTTTGTGACGGTGCTTATTAACCTCATTATACTTTTTGTAGTAATACTGGCGATACTCCTCATTGTGTACCCGCAATGAGTTAGCAGCTTCCACCAGATAGTATCTTAGATAATGATTACCACTTTTGGATAATGAGGATTCCTCCGCAGTAAAGGATCCAGATTGATGCTTATTCCAGGTAAGGCCGGCGAAGGAGGCAATCTTGGCTTCATTATCGAACCTGTTGACATCCTGGATTTCTGAGATGATACCAGAAGCAAGAATAGGGCCTATACCATCGACAGTGCTAAGAGTTTGAGGGATGGCTTTCAGCTCTCTTTTGATGGCCTTTTTGGCTTTTTTCATCTGCTGCTGCAGAAAGCGGATATTATCGAAAGTCATGGATAATGTTTGGGTTATAGCCTGATTTACTCTGGGTTTAAGTCGATAGGAATCGCGAGCAGCTTTCTTTAAAGCTTTGCTCACCTCTTCAAGAGAGTAACCTGAAGCCAGTCTGTTGTTGCTGTTATTGTAGGCAAACTCCACTAATTCTTCCATATCGGCCTGGATAATTTCTTCCTGGCTGTATTCTTCCATTAAAGCCATGGAAGCCTTAGAGAAAGTGCCGAAAGGTTCATTGCTGGCAAAGTCTGAGAACTTGAGGAAGATGAGGTTTAAAGCTCTGCTCTTTTCTTTGCTCAGCTGTTCACCCTGTTTGAACCTGAACCGTGTAAGCTGTCTTAAGGCTTTGTAAACAGTTTCAGGAGCGGAAGAGCTTTCCACCCTGCCAAAGCGCAGCCTATCTGCAATAACCCAGGCATCTACCCTGTCATTTTTGGGAAGATCATTGTAGGCACCCTTGAAGTTTTTAACCACCTTGGGATTTAATGTGAATAAAGATAGTTTGTTTTCAGCAGTTAAGTCTTCATGATGCTGCAGGAAATTGAAGAGATGTTCCCAGTATACGTTGGTGGCTTCCATACCGATCTGGATATTTTCTATATCGTTTTTGCGGGCGATGTGGATAATGTTTTCGACTAATTTTTTCGCTCCTGGTTTATTGTTATTGACTTTCAAAGAGGTTAGGAGATCATTGCCGTCACTGTCGAGGGCATGAGCAACAAGCGTTTTTTTGGATACATCGATCCCAACGAAGATTTTGTTAATGGCAGTTCACCTCCCTTCTGGGGAAATGAAAAGGTAACAGGGTTTAGTCCCTGAAAAACTGACAGATCGACAGCCTCGCAATTAGAATTCACCGGTCAGCCCTGAGTACAATCCCTGCTAGCTGAAGGGCAGAGAGAGCCGGCCGGGAAACGGAATACGAGTTAGAAGTACAGGTCAGCTTCAGGGTAACATTCTTTTCGAGTAGTCATGCATAAGCATGCTACAGGGGGCTACAAGAAATACCCTGGATACCTTTCTGATATCATTATATCAGGGACTAAACCCAAACTTAAGAAAAAATTTGAGGGGTTGTGAATTGTGGACATGACGCAATGTGGATAATGGGGACAATTAAAAATCGAATTGACCACATTAACACACATTGCTTGGAAAACTAAACTTCAAGTTTACCACATGACCACAATTCCTGCTGCGGCTGCTGCTACTGGATTAGATTGATATGATAGCTGTAGCAGTTTTCTCTAAAAATGTCTATGAGAGAGTATCGCTTTCAACCATATTATACGAGGAGGGAATATGTTTTGCAAAACAAACATGTAATCAAAGCAAATTGTATTAAAGTATTTTTGAGTTCTTCGATGAAAAATCAACTTTTT
>SLJX01000106.1 GCA_007134885.1 Halanaerobiaceae bacterium | reverse complement strand
TCCCTTCTTGACTTTTTCCGGCACGTCAACAAAATAAGGAACATGCTTTTTCTCCAGGGCAGTCTTGTCAGAGGGATCCTCCAGGGTTTTAATTTGATACTTTGACATATTTTTGCCTCCTTATTTATTTTTATTTTAACCGGTCTTACAGCCGGTTAAAATTATCCTGCATTCCAGAAAAGTAATGCAGGTCTCAGGTAAATTTTATGCAGTCATCTCATTATTCACCATCAAAAATGCATCCTTCTTTATTTGTTTTCGGCAAAATATCCAGTGAAACAAACCCGGACTCTATTGTCACTGGAAAGGAATGTTTATCCGATTATTATTCTAAAATATTTTTTAAGTAGAGTGAAAATTTTACTTGAAATCATAATAACACCTGGTAATTTTTTTGTCAAGAAGGAATAATTATTAATACTTAACCACCAGTTTAATCTGATCCAGTTCTGTAAGTACCAGCTCCAGTTCTCCGGCCTGGTAATTAAATTTATCCTGAATTTCCTTACCATTTAATTCAACTGCCCGGGGGGAAGCTTCCAACCCGGCCAGTCTGATAGTATAATCCTGAATACCACCGGAATAGTTTTGCTTCTCGGTTTTCAGTACCAGTTTCAGGTTGTTCTCGCTAGATTCCAGCTGATAGTTGATCAGATTATACTTTCCCTCCTGATAATCAAAGCTGATGCCATCATCTTCGTAGATATTGCCCGAAGTCTCTACCTGCTTCCGACCGGGATAGATATTTAAGACCAGATCGGAAAAACCCCTTCCGGTATGGAGTTTGTCTGACTCGGTAGTTAGCAGCAGGGAATTTTCTGACACAAAGATCGGTATTTTCTCCAGGGGAGCTGCAATCAAGTAGCTCTCAGCTCCCTGGTAGTACTTGCCACTCCAGAAATCATACCAGCCTGAACCCGGCAGGTAAACTCTTCTCTCCCGGCTGTCCGCTCTGACAACCGGCGCCAGCAGCAGGGAGTCTCCAATCATAACCTGATCAGAAAGATTGTGGGTTTCAGGGTCTCCGGGATAATTAAGCACCAGCGGCCGCCAGAGAGGGAGACCATTCTCAGCCTGCTGATAAAAGAGGTTATAAATTTCGGGGAGCAGCTGATAGCGCAGCCTTATATAGCGCTTGATTATTGAAGTATAGGGCTCCCCGAAGGCCCAGGGCTCCTGATTTCTGGTATTGAGAGAGGTATGATTGCGGAAAAATGGCATAAAGGCCCCCAGCTGGATCCAGCGGGTTAAAAGCTCACCGCTGGCATCCCCGGTAAAACCTCCCACATCGGCTCCGCTAAAGCCGAGGCCACTCATGCCCAGATTGGCCAGCATCGGCATTACCAGCTCAAGATCACTCCAGAAGCTGCGATTATCACCGGTCCAGGCAGCAGCATATCTTTGAATGCCTGCAAAGCCGGCCCGGGTCAGGACAAAGGGACGTTCCCGCTGATACTCTTTGATAGCCGAGCTGGTGGCCCGGGCTTCCTCCAGAGCATAGAGATTGTGAAATCTCAGATGGGAACCGGGATCACCATCATTCAGATGTTCCACCTCTTCATCCAGCGTCATGCTGTCATTGAAGGCTGCCGGTTCATTCATATCATTCCAGAAACCCCGGATACCGCTATTGAGAAAATCCTTATGCAGGCTCTTCCACCAGCGTCGTACCTCCTCTCTGGTAAAATCGGGGAAGGCTGTTTCTCCCGGCCAGACCTCCTCCCGGCAGAGACGGCCGTCAAGATAACGGCAGAAATAGTCCTGCTGCTGTCCGCTGCGATAAACCTGATATTCCGGGTCAATCTTCACCCCCGGATCTATAATGGTTACCGGCTTGATACCCTTTTCCTCAAGCTTTTCAGCCAGCTTTTCAGGCCGGGGAAAACGGTCCTGGTCCCAGGTAAAAACCCGGCAGCCATCCATATAATGTATATCCAGGTGAATGGCATCACAGGGGATTTTATTTTCACGAAACTTATCGGCCAGTTCCAGAACCTTTTCCTGAGGATAATAACTGTAACGGGATTGGTGATAGCCCAGAGACCAGAGCGGCGGCAGGGGAGTTCTGCCGGTAAGCCAGGTGTAGGATTTAATCACATCCTTAAGTTCCGGTCCGGCCAGCCAGAAATAATCCAGGCTGCCTCCTTCAGCCCGATACCAAAGCTGTCGGGAAGAGCTGTGACCGATATCAAAATGAGAACGGTAGCTGTTATCAAAATAAACTCCATAACTCTTACCAGGAATAAAACCCAGATAAAAGGGAATGGAAATGTAGAGCGGGTCGGTGGAGGGCACATGAGGTTCATAGGCATCGGTATTCCACATGGTATAGTTTCGTCCTCTCTTATCGAGAAAACCGGTCTTCTCGCCCAAACCATAAATTCTCTCCTCCGGTCTTAACTTTTTCTGACAGCAGACCTGATTGCGCCACCAGCCCGCTGAACTGCCGGGAACATCAGCCTGAATAATCTCCCCCTCACCATCAAGAAAGTTTAACGAAAAGGGAGCCAGCTCCACCCTGACACTGCAGTCAGGTCCGGAAAGCAGCACCACGTTGGCTTCCTCCTGATAATCAGTTTTTTCTGCCAGCTTTTCCGGGGCAAATTTCCGGTAGACTGCCGGGGTCGTCTTTCTGGAAAAATTACTGTTATCAGCAAAAATCACCCTGACCACACCAGGCCGATACCAAAGCAGCTCCAGCCGATGCTTTGCAAAATCTACTCTTAACCCGCCGGAAATTTCCTCGACTGCTTTAACTTTTTCCGGAAAAAGAAAATTTGATATCATTGATTTTCCCGAAAAATTCTGGTCAAAACCTTCTTCTGCTTCCGGCTGAATTTCTGAACTGTTCACTAATATCATCCCCATTCTAATAAAACTAACTTATGGCTGAATTAAATTTTTCTCTCTGAAAAACGGTTATTTTAGCTGGAATTAATTTCGGATATTTCCCAGTTTCCACTCAGTTAATCTCGAAATAATCGGCAATATTGGCATCCCGGGTAATTTTCGGCTGGATAATATCCTGTTTGGAGGTCATAATAGTGGTTACTCCGGGACCATGGCCCATTATAATGCAGTCAGAATGAGCCACCACTCCAATACTGCCTGCCCCGGTAATATATTCCCGGCCGTAGGTATTATCACAGTCCGCCAGATAAACCAGATCTCCCAGTCTGAGATCATTTAAATTATGTTTTTCCAGCTCGGCCTTGTCACCGGTGGTTATATCATAGTCACCCATAGCCGCTGAAGAGGAACCGATACCCGAACCCATGAGATGCCCGGGAACCACAGCAGCCACTGGAACCTTTAGCTTGTCTTGCTGGCTGGATTCCTCAATTCCGAGCTGGATCAAAAGTTCAGGATCGATATTAAATACCCTGACCTCGGGATAATCTTCCAGCCTGAGACCCTGACCTTGAGCCTTAACCAGGATGCTGTCTCCCACCTTCATCTTCTCCATATCTTCGGGTGCAAAATCTACCAGCACATGATTAATTCCGCCATGCAGTCCTGTTACCACTCCTCTTGCTCCTTCAGCTTCACCACTGACAACTCTGGCCTGATTACCTATGCAGGCCAGCAGACCCAGTCCATAATTCTCATTATCCCTGGAATCTTTGGTAATCTTCATGCTGACCGCAGGCTCAATATGATCGCCTGCCCAGCCCATTGCCGGATCCCCTACCCTGACATTATAGGTAATACCCCCGGTTCCGGGAAGATTATGACCCCGCCCTTCGCGATCCAGACGATAGGGAAGTCGACCGGCTCTGGGATGAGAAATATTGCCCTGAACAGACTGCATAACAACCCGATCCTGATTAGTGCGCATATTTTATCACCTTTTTATTTTTGGATTTGTTTTTTCAGGTAAACCCCCGTGCCCCTTAGGCACAACAATATATGAAAATATTACAACTTATTTTCAATATAAACCGCCATGCCCCTCTGGGGCACAACAATACATGAAAATAATATGGCGTATTTTCAAGATAAATCTATTTTAAACTAAGCTTTAAAATCACTAAAATCTGAGGCTGCCAGAAGTTTCTCCAATGCTTTCTCCAGCATATTCTGATCCCGGGGGGTAAAACGAGCTCTCACCGGGCTGTCAATATCAAGAACCCCAATTATTTCATTGTTCAGCCAGATAGGAATTACCAGTTCAGATTCAGATTCACAGTCGCAGGCGATATGTCCGGGAAACTCATGAACATTATCCACCAGCTGGGCCTCTGCTTCGGCCACTGCAGTACCGCAGACACCATTTCCCACTGTTATTTTGCTTACTGCCGGTTTTCCCTGAAAGGGACCGAGCTTAAGGTCTTCTCCCCTTCTCCTGAGATAAAAACCAGCCCAGTTAATCTCGGGCAGTTCCTGATAAATCAGCGCTGCCAGATTAGCCATATTGCTGAGCCAATCCCTCTCAGATTTAAGTTTTTTATCCAGTCTGGCAAAGAACTTTTGATAGTCTTCCCGCACAGCTGCTGTCATTATTTCACTTCCTTTCCCTGGCATTTTCAAACTAATTTTACCACATATACAATTGCCCTGCAAAAGTCTAATCTCTGCAGGAATTTAGATTCAAAAAGAGAATTAATAATTAGGGAGGTATCTGCAATGGTTGAAAAAAAACAAGAAGATTTTAATCTGGACAAAGACAGACTGAGAGAAGAACTGCACAATTATACCGAAGATTTTGTGCTGGAAAAAATGGAAGAAATCCTAAAAAATAAAGAGGATTTCGATGATTTCTGTACCTGTGAAAACTGCCTGCTGGATATTGCTTCCTATACTCTAAACCGGATCCCGGCCAAGTATATAGCCAGCCCGCGGGGAAGTCTGCATGCCAAATTAATAGAATTTGAACATCAGGTAAATGTTGATATAGTGTCGGTTGTAACCAGGGCTATTAGAATTATTTCTAAAAATCCCCGCCACAACAATGGTGAAAATTGTGAAGATAATAACTGAAAAAACAATAAGTTTACCGCCCCCCGACATTGAGGAAATTTAGCTGCTGGAAGCAAAATGTCTCCGATCAGATTGGCTTCCAGCCTTACTTTGTTTTTCTTTTTTCTTTACCAATATATTATCAGCGGTAGAACCTGTGATTTAAGCTGTTACTTTTTGTCAATCCTTGAGTTTAAAATTTAAAAAGACATTTGGCTGGTAAATTCCTCCTGAAATTTCATATTGCTGGAAAGCTCCAGATAGCTGGTTTTTTCCTTCAATTCCCGGGCTTTTTGGGCAAGTTTGCGATTTAAGAGCATCATCCGGGCTCCGGCCCCGGCTCCATTTCCTGCCTGCTGAATTCGATCGCTTAAAACCTCAGGCACCATCCCGATCCGGCAGGCCATTTCCGGGGCAAGATAGTTGGCAAACCCTCCTACCAGGTATACATCCTTTATTTCTTCCTTGGATATTTCAGCTTCCTGCTGTAAAATTTCTATCCCGGCCCGAATGGCACCTTTAGCCAGCTGAAGCTGCCTGATATCCTTCTGAGTTAAATATATTTCTCTTCCTCCCTGACTTTCTCCTTCAGAAAAAAGTTTAAGAGCTTTAACCTCTTCTAGCTCCTGATATCTTTTCTGCCAGAATTCCGGCATACTGCCGGGCTGCTGCAGGGCACCGGTTTCTGTGATAATGCCGATTTCCAGCAAACCTCCAATCAGATCCAGCAAACCAGATCCGCAGATTCCCCGGGGCTTCTCTTTTTTTATAGTTGTATATTCCAGACCATCTTCAAAAACCTTAAAATTATCCACCGCTCCTGGAAGAGCTGCCATTCCGGAACTGATATTACCGCCTTCAAAGGAAGGACCGGCTGCTACAGAACAGGCATAAATTTTATCATTCCGGCCCAGAGCTATTTCACCATTGGTACCTATATCAATCAGCAGCTGATATTCCGGACTGTCACCTACCCCGGTAGCCAGCATATCGGCAGTAATATCGGCACCAACATAGCCCGATATTGAGGGTAAAAGCTCTACCTCTCCTCCGGGATTCAATTCCAGACCGAGAGCCTCGGGCCTGAAGGTCAGTTGCTCGCTGAACAGAGGAACAAAGGGGCTCCGAGCTATTTTCTCACAATCCTTTCCCAGTAAGGTATGAAGCATGATGGTATTGCCGGCCAGGGTCAAACGATATATATCATCAGTACCAGACCCAGCTTTAGCAGCAGTTTCACTCAGGCCTCTGTTCAAAGCTTTTACCAGGGTGTCACGCAGCTCATTTATCCCCTCAGGATTACCCTGGGTATGCTGAACTCTGGTAATTACATCTGCGCCAAATTTTTTCTGAGGATTATAGGCCGAATCAACTGCCAGCTGTCTTCCCGATTCCAGGTCCAACAGATAAAAAACCAGAGTGGTTGTGCCAATATCAACGGCAGCTCCCAGCAGCCGGCCCGGTCTGTCAGCCAGCCTGAGGTCCACCACCGTTTCATCCTGAATAACTGCAGCCAAGGGCTGATGAGATTTTGACCGGCTGTTATTATCTGAACCCTTACCCGTCGGTCCTGATTTGCCCTCAACAATATCCTCCAGTCTGTCCAGAGCCCGGGGTTCAATACTGCGGCAGCTGGCTTTTTCAAAAACCCTGGTCAGATAGCTGCGCTGATCATAGAGTTCCGGCTCCTCTATTTTTAGATAGCTCTGCTGCCAGCCCGGACTCAGGTTGCAGCTTACCTCCTCTTCTCCGGTAAGAATATTAATTTCTCCCCCATCTTCAATTTCAATTTCCAGATCTGCCTCCACCTGATGGAGGCAGGCCAGTCTTACTCCGGCCTGGATTTCCTGACTGCTCAGCATTTCTCTCTCCGGGTCTTTAGCTTCAGGCACCGGGCGCATTAAGACCCGGCATTTACCGCAGATGCCCTGACCGCCGCAGTAGCTTGGTAGATAGAAGTCACTTCTATTAATAATCTCCAGTAAATCTGCTCCTGCCTCAACCTGAGAAATCTTTTCCCTGCCGGATTGACTTATGGTAATCTGATAGCTCAATTTTAACACCTTCCCTTATCAGCTGATAATTATATTAGCCAGAATAACTTCCAGCTGTAGAGATGATTGGTTAGCACAGTAGATAAAGAGTTTTAAAAATCCTTATGGCAATCCTTTAGCAAAAGATAAATATTTAACCGGGCAGCCCGAAAGCTGCCCGGTTTTTATCCTGATCTTTGCTGACGGTTCCTTGAAGCCTGCCAGAAATAATTTAATTTGTTTAACCTCTTACAGCGCAGGTGAAAAAACCGCCAGCTACTATAACCTGTAAATCATGATTAAAAGAGTCCGCTGATTTTACCATCAGCATCAATATCAATCTCTTCAGCAGACGGCACCTTGGGCAGGCCGGGCATGGTCAGTACCGGTCCGGTCAGAGCTACCAGGAAGCCCGCTCCAGCTGAGACATTAATCTCCCTGACTGTCAGTTTAAAGCCGGTGGGACGTCCTTTCAGGGCCGGGTTGTCGGAGATGGAGCTCTGAGTTTTAGCCATGCAAATTGGCATTTCATCATAACCGTACTTTTTGTACTTGGTAATCTGTTTTTTGGCTTGATCGCTGTACTCCACTCCATCGGCTCCATAAATTTCAGTGGCAATGGTTTCAATTTTTTCTTCGATGCTGTCCTCCAGATCATAGAGAAAATCAAAATCTGCTTCGCCTTTATCCAGAATATCAAGCACCTCTTCAGCCAGTTCTTCGCCTCCTTCGCCGCCCCTGGCAAATACTTCGGAAAGGGCAACGTTGACACCCATCTTTTCACAGCGCTCTCTGACTAGTTCCAGCTCGGCTTCGGTGTCATCGGGAAAACGGTTGATAGCCACTACCAGTGGCAGACCAAATTTCTGGATATTTTCAATGTGCTTCTCCAGATTCTCTATACCTGCGCTCACTGCCTCTAAATCTTCTTCCTTAAGTTCTTCCATCTCCTTGCCGCCGTGCATCTTGAGAGCCCTGACTGTAGCTACCAGCACCACAGCCTTGGGATCCAGATCAGCAAAGCGGGATTTAATATTGAAGAATTTCTCGGCACCAAGATCGGCACCAAAGCCGGCTTCAGTTACAGTAATATCACTGATAGCCATGGCCATTTTAGTTGCCATTGCGCTGTTGCAGCCGTGAGCGATATTGGCAAAGGGCCCTCCGTGGATAAAGGCCGGGGTATTCTCAAGAGTCTGAACCAGATTGGGCTTGATAGCCTCTTTCAGGAGTGCAGTCATGGCTCCCTGAACATTAATATCTTTAGTCCTGATTGGTTCATCATCTTTGGTGTAACCAACCACTATCCGGCCAATCATTTCCTTAAGCTCCGTTAGATTGTTTGCCAGGCAGAGAATGGCCATTATCTCAGAGGCCACGGTAATCATAAAAGTGTCCTCTCTGGGTACACCATGAGCTTTGCCGCCCATACCTACCACAATATTTCTCAGAGCTCTATCATTCATGTCTACTACCCGGGGCCAGCTGACCTGGGTGGTATCAAAGCCCAGTTCATTGCCCTTCATGATGTGATTATCAATAGCTGCAGACAGCAGGTTATGGGCCACACCAATGGCATGAATATCACCGGTAAAATGCAGATTAATATCTTCCATCGGCACTACCTGAGCATATCCCCCGCCGGCAGCACCACCTTTAATACCCATGGTCGGACCCAGGGAGGGTTCTCTAATAGCAATTGCAGCATTCTTTCCCATACCGCAGAGAGCCTGTCCCAGTCCTACTGTGGTGGTGGTTTTGCCTTCTCCGGCCGGAGTGGGGGTAATAGCTGTGACCAGAATCAGATCAGAGTCCTGTTCCATTCTGTCCAGCACATCCAGATTAACCTTGGCCTTGTATTTACCATACTGTTCAATATCATCAAGTTCCAGTCCGGCTTCCTCGGCAATGTCTGTAATCAATTTCATATTAGCATCTTGAGCAATTTCAATATCACTTCTCATGCAAAATTCCTCCCTTAATTAATTTTTATTATGTTAGCTCGGCCCATCTGTCGGGTTCCGTTAACTTAATTTAATTACCCCAAGCCATCAATATAATTCTCTAGTTCCTGTTTAATTCCTGCAGGCAATTTCGGAGGGGAGAAGTTTTCCAGAACTTCCTGACACTTTTTATGAGCCCGATCAGCGGCATTCAGCTGCTGCCGGTTGCTGAGATATCTCTCCCTGACGCTGAGTAATGGCTGCCTCATATCCTTCATATGCCGGTAGGTATGCTCATAAGATATGAAGTTGCCCCCGCTGCCAGCTTCATTTATTACCTCGACAGCTAAAGTTTCAGCATCAGCTTTTAGGCCGGAAACCACATTATTGACAACTCCCAGAATTTCTTCATCAATGATAAACTTCTCATAGGACATTGACATATAATTTTCCAGCAGCCCGGCTGAATGGAGCATGAAATTAAAGCCGCTGTTGATGGCAGAAAGTACATTGAGCATAGATTCATAACCGGCCTGGGAGTCAGGAAAAAGCGAATCAGTCAGGGCTCCACCACCCCGGGATGGCACACCATATCTTCGGGCAATCTGAGCTGTGCCGTTAAACATTTTTGCCGTTTCGGGGCTGCCCAGGGCCAGGTCTCCGGTTTTCAGGTCCACCACACTGGAGGCTGAACCATAGACCACCGGGGTGCCGGGATTAATAATCTGAGTCAGACAGATGCCTGTTAAAATTTCTGCATTCTGTTGAACCAGAGATGCCGGCAGGGTAGTAGGTGAAGTGGTTCCGGTCATACACAATGAAGCTATCACCATGGCCTGTTGATTTTGGGAATAAACCATCAGGGCATCGCTCATCCGCTCATCTATCTGCAGAGGGCTGTTGGTATTGATCAGTGAGATCAGTACAGCATTGTTTCTGACAAATTCTTTACTTTCAAACACAATGGCTGCCATATCCAGACATTCCCGGGCTTTTCTTGCCCCCATAGCACTGCCCATCAGGCACTTGTCACTGAGGGTGACAGCAGTATGCAGCATTTTCCCGTGCCGAACCCTATCCTCCAGATCGGTAGGCTCCACCAGCACTCCCCCCACAACATCAATATTATCACTCCAGTGGGCCAGTTTGGTGAAATTCTGATAGTCCTTAAATCTGGAATTACGCCGGCCCCTGTCTTTGTACTCCATTACAAAGGGAGAGCCATAGCCAGGAGAAAGAACGGTGTTCTTTCCCCCAACCAGAACATTGTTTTCCGAATTGCGAGCTTTGAGCTCAAATTCTTCCGGGGCCATTTTCGTATACTTATGAATTTCTTCTTCAGTTAAACATACATGACCCTTTTCCACCCGGACACCTGCCTTTTTAAAATACTCCCGGGCCCTATCCGAAACAACTTCCACGCCGGTTTCCTGAAGCACCTTAATTGTAGCTTCATGAATCTTTTCCAAATCTTCAGCCGAAAAAACATCATCTCCGACTTTTCTTCTGGTTATCATTTTTACACCCCCCGGGCTTCTGCCTAAAACTCATCAGGCATTTCCAGCAGCTCTTTATAGCTGTAAACAGGACCATCCTTGCAGACATAACGGTGACCAATATTACATTTACCGCATTTGCCCAGTCCACAGGACATCCTCATTTCCAGAGTGGTAATGATATCCTCCGGGTCAATACCGAGGTTAACCAGTTCATTGGTTACAGCTTTAATCATAATCGGCGGGCCGCAGGTATAGTAAACTGTGTCTTCAGTCTGACAGTCCAGTTCTTCGTCTATCAGATCATGGGGAAAACCAACACAGTGTTCCCAGCCCTCACAGGGACGGTCAATGGTATACTTTACGGTTGTCCCGGGAGAATTTTCCCACCTCTGCTGCTCATAGTCATAGAGCATATCTTCAGGAGATCTAAAAGCCTGCAGCATCTGAACCCGGCCAAAATCCTGGCGGAGATCAGGGTGGAGCACATAATCAATTAGGGAACGCAGTGGTGCCAGGCCTATACCTCCGCTGATAAAAACAACATCCTTGCCCGAGGTTTTCTCCAGAGGAAAGCTGTTGCCATAGGGGCCTCTAATGCCCACGCTGTCACCTTCCTGAAGCTCATGCAGAGCCGAGGTTACCTTGCCGGTCTCCTTGACAGAAATAATAATCTCCTGACAATCAGTGGTGGGAGCACAGGCCAGGCCAAAGGGGGCCTCCCCCACTCCGTAAACAGTCAGCATCAAAAACTGACCGGGCTGAAATTCCATCATTGCTTCTCCATCTGTAAAACGCAGATGAAAGGTCTTGATATTTAAATTAATTCCGGTTTCCTGGACTACCTTGGTGATTTCAGCTTCTCTTGGTAGATAATTATCAACTTTCATTACCTTTCACCCCTTCCCCAGCCAGAGTTTTTTCCACCCGGTTCAGCACCTTTCTGATATCAAGATTAACCGGACATTTGCTGACACAGCGGCCGCAACCTACACAGCCCGGGCTGCCCTGATAGTTGGTGGGATGGTAGGAAAATTTATGCAATAAACGCTGGCGCCAGCGTTGATCCTGCCTTTCTCTGGGATTGTGTCCCGAGGCATGGGCGGTAAAAAGCGAGAACATGCAGGAATCCCAGGCGCGATTCTTTTCTATCTCCTCCCAGAAAAACTTAAAACAGAAGCAGGTAGGACAGTAAAAGGTACAGACACCACAGCCCAAACAGCTGGCGGTAGCCTCCTCCCAGTCCACCGAGGTAAAGGCTTCCTTTTCCGGAAAGGGAAGTTCCAGCTCCAGAGAAAATTCATCTCCGGAAAAATTCTTCCGGTTCTCTGTCACAATTTCTTCAAGTTCAGAGCTTTCTGCCTCAGGAAGTTCCTGCAGCATATCCAATATCTCAAATCCTTTTAAAAGCTCCTGATCCTGAACCTTTAAATAAAAACCCTCTCCGGCATCATAGAGCATCAGGGGAACATTTTCATTTTCCAGAGGATCTATTCCTACCTCCTGGCAGAAAGAGTTATCTGCCGGCTCCTGACAGGAATACCCGATAATCAGGCTGTTCTCCCGGCGCCGCTGATAGAAGGGGTCAACAAAATCATTTTCAATAAAAACATCATCAAAGAGTTCAATACCTGCTATATCACAGCTTCTTACCCCCAGAAACAGCCTGGGGTTATCAGACCACTCCTCGGGCTGACAGTCAGCACCAGCCGTTTCCTCAGCGAGACGATCATCCCGGGGCAGAAAATATTCCTTGGGTGAAGCATCGGGCTGTTCCTTGAAATAAATCGAACTCAACTGATCGTTGGTTTTAACCGGCTGATAAAGCACCTTGGTCAGGCGGCCCTGCTTCACCCGAAAGGGAGCAATCACCAGGAATTTCTGCCGGAGCTCACCAAGCAGTTCCTTCAGGTCCTGTGCTGTTAATTTTTTAATCATTGGCTAACTTCACCTCCTATTGCAGAAATCCTGGTTCGCTATCTTCTTTATCAAAATCGGAAAAAAGCGTGGACTGTTCCGGTGAGATTCCCGGTCGATAATTATAGAGTTCTTTGGCTCGATGGTAAAGATGGGTGGTCATCGATCTCATTTCAATCCCTTCCGGACAGGCCATTTCACAGGCCCCGCAGTTAACACAGCGCCCTGGCATATGCATGGTCCGCATCAAATGAAAGATCATATCTTTATCAGCTGAACTGCCCTCTTCCAGCCATTCAGGCTGATTGCTCTCCACATAGCAGTGGTCGCAGTAGCAGACCGGACAGGCATCCCGGCAGGCATAACACTGGGTGCAGCGAGAAAATTCCCGGCTGTAATGTTCCTTTCTTTCAGCAGGAGACATATCTTCCAGAAGATATTTAACACCTTCAAGCTCTGCTTCCAGTTCCTCCTGAGACATCTCTTCACCGACAGTATAATCAACTATTACCGGATTTCTGGTATCACATTCGTCACAGGCAGTATTTCCTGCAATTCCGGGACAGCCATTTATGCCAATGATGACCAGGTTATCCCGGCTGATCTTACCTTCGGAAATATAGTAGGCCAGGGCCCTGCTGTCACAGGGTTTGGCTACCACCGCCTGAAGGTCAGGTTTGTATTTTAACAGATATTTAGAGAGCATTGGTGCCGCATCATCCTGAAATATTAATCTTTCAGCCTCTTCGGGCTTTTTCAGAAAAACAGGTTCGGTCAGGCCGGAAAACTCCCCCCGGCCAAAGCCCAAAAGATGTTTGATATCATGTTCAGCAAAGACCTCAGCTGCTATTTCCTGCAATTCTCTGGTGATCTCATTATAAGAATTCGCCATCTTCAATTTCACCTGCCTCTTTTTCTGCCACAACATCAGGCTCTGAGAGAAAGCCCTGCCAGGGGCCAACAGACTCAACCCGATCCACAACCTTCCTGACAATCTCAGCAAAACGGCGCCCTTCAGCTGCAGAACACCAGGTAAAATTCAACCTTTCCGGCTCAACTCCGGAAAATTCCAGCAGATCCTTCAGCATGGTGAAGCGCCGGCGGGCATAGTAGTTACCATCAATATAATGACAGTCACCGGGATGGCAGCCGGAAACCAGAATACCGTCTGCTCCCTTATTTAAGGCTTTAATCACCAGCAGGGGATTAAGCCGCCCTGTACAGGGTATTCTAATTGTGCGAATATTAGATGGATACTGCAGTCTGCTGCTGCCGGCCAGATCAGCCGCGGCATAGCTGCACCAGTTGCAGAGAAAGGCAATTATTTTGGGGTCAAATTCCTTCTGCTGCTCTTGTTTTTCTTTACGGGCGGTTGCCATTTACACCCCTCCTGACTTGGCCAGCTCACTGACATCTTCAGCAAGCAGGGTTTCTATTTCGTCAATTATCTGCTGATTCATAAATCCATGGAGATCGACAGCATGGGGACGGCAGACACCGGTACAGTTGCCGCAGCCCTTGCAGAGAACACGGTTAACCTCAGCAACATCCTCTTCTTCGTTAACTTCAATAGCTTTGTAAGCACAGACTCTTTCGCAGTCCCCGCAGGCGATGCAGAGTTCTTCATCAACTTCAGCGACTGTAGCCTGGGTCAGGAGATACTCCCGGGCTAAAATCGAAGCCGCTCTTCCTGCAGCTGCCCGGCTCTGAGCCAGACTTTCCGAATAATTCTTGGGACCATGGGAAAGACCGGCCAGAAAGATCCCATCAGTGGCAGAGTCTACCGGACGGAGCTTGACATGGGCCTCCAGGAAGAAATTATCTTCATTGAGCGGTGTTTTCAGCATCTGGCTGAGTTCCAGATTGTCATCCCGGGGCAGAATGGCTGCAGCCAGCACCAGGAGATCGGGCTCAGCGGTTATTTCCCGGCCGCTTAAGGGCTCTTCATACTGCAGGGACACCCGGCCATTATCCTCAGCAGTCACCCGGGGTTTATTCTCCACCTCATAGCGGCTGAAGTTAATTCCCAGATCCCGGGCCTGACGGTAAAGATCTTCATAATAGCCATAGCTGCGCATCTCCCGGTACAGGATGGTGATTTCAGCTTCAGGATTCCGTTCTTTGAGATTAACGGCATTTCTTAAGGCCTGACTGCAGCAGATTCGGCTGCAGTAGGGACGGTCCTCTTCCCGGGAACCGACACACTGAATCATATAAATTTCCTCTAATTCTTCAGCTTCCCCCGGAAGCCCGTTGGGTTGACCCAGGCCCTCTTCCAGTTCCAGCTGGGTGATAACCCGGTCGGAGTCTCGATAGCTGTATTCCTCTGGTTCAAATTCCTGACCTCCGGTGGCAACAATTACAACTCCACCTTCAATCTCCAGCAGGTCATCTTCCTTTTTGGCCTCCTCGGGAATAGGAGGAATCAACTCCAGTTTATAATTACCCACAAAACCGGATATATCTTTGATTTCATGACCGGCATAGATGTCAATTAGTTCATGTTCCCTTACTTCCTTAATTAAACGCTCCAGATGCGGTTGGACCGGACGCCCTTCCAGACTGTGCTCCAGCTTGCTGGCATGACCGCCCAGCTCAGTCTCCCTTTCTACCAGTGAGACCGGAAAACCGAGCTTGCCAAGCTCCAGAGCGGCCGTCAGTCCAGCTGCTCCTCCCCCAACTATTAGAGCCCGGGCGATATTATCAACCTCGCCTCGTTCCAGGGGCAGAGCATTCTTGACCCTGGCCACCCCGGCCCTGACCAGCTCATAGGCCTTCCAGGTAGCTTTCTCCGGTTCCTCTTTATGAACCCAGGATCCCTGATCCCTGATATTGGTCATCTCCAGCAGGTAGGGATTAAGTCCGGCTTCGGCAATGGCATCCATAAAAAGCGGCTCGTGGGTTCTGGGGGTACAGGAAGCCACCACAATCCGGTTTAAATTATGCTCCTCAATCCGGTCTCCGATAAGCTCCTGACTGTCCGAGGAGCAGAGGTACTTGACATCCTCGGCATGCTCCACGAAGGGAATTTCTCTGGCCCGGCGGGCCACTTCATCCACATCAATAACTCCCGCAATGTTGGTACCGCAGTGGCAGACAAACACTCCTACCCGGGTTCTTTCATTCTGGGTAACCCGGTACTCCTGCTCACCGGCACTTTCCACTCCCATATCATTAACATCAAGCACAGCATGCTGACCGGCCAGGGCTGCTGCTCCGCTGGCATCCATGACAGATTCCGGAATATCCCGAGGTCCGTTCACAGCCCCACAGCCAAAAATTCCCTTGCGGCTGGTGCTTAAGGGATTAAATTCATCAATATCGATGAAACCGTATTTGTTGGTGCGGACTTTGAGTTTCTGCAGAGTATCGGTAACTTCCTGGGTAGGAGCCAGTCCGCTGGCCAGCACCACCAGATCATACTCTTCTTCGGCAAAACCGTTATCACCATCGGTCACCTTAAGCTTAAGATCTCCCGGCTGACTGCCGGCCTCTATCTCTGAGACCCGGGAACGAATAAAGTTAACACCTTCGGTTTCCTGAGCCCGGTTATAGTAGCGCTCAAATCCCTTGCCAAAGGTTCTGATATCCATATAATAGAGATCTACTTCGGTATCTTTGAGATGCTCCTTGGTGATTAGAGCATGCTTGATTGAATAGGTGCAGCAGACCGAAGAACAGTAATTTTTATCGGTCCGGCGGTCCCGGGAACCGCTGCAGTGAATAAAGGCAATTCTCCTGGCCTCTTCTCCATCGGTAGGCCGAACAATATGACCATCGGTGGGACCGGCGGCATTCAAAATCCGCTCATATTCCAGACTGGTTACTACATTGTCCTGATCTTTATAGCCGTATTCGCTTACCAGGTCTCCAGCAAATCCCTCATAACCGGCAGCATAAACAATTGAAGCTGCCTGAACTATAAACTTTTTCTCCTTCTGTTCATACTCAACGGCATCAAAATTACAGACCTTCTCACAGACCCCGCATTTGTCTTTGGTCAATTTCAAACAGCGTTCGGGGTCAATAGCTGCCACATTGGGGACAGCCTGAGGCTGGTATTTATGAATGGCGCCATATTCTGACATTTCCATATTATATTCATCGGGAATGCTGACCGGACATTTATCCAGGCAGTCTCCGCAGCCGGTACATTTCTCTTCATTTACATAGCGGGGGCGTTTCTTTAAGCGCACCCGGAAATTGCCGGGCTCCCCCTCAACATTAATCAGCTCGGTCATGGTATAGGTGGTTACATTGTCATGGTTGTAACAGGAGGTAATTTTTGGAGCAAGAATACAGGTTGAACAGTCATTGGTCGGGAAGGTTTTATCAAGCTGAGCCATCCGCCCTCCCAGACTGGGACTCTTCTCTATCAGATATACCGGAATCCCCATTTCAGCCAGATCAGTTGCAGCCTGGATGCCTGCTATTCCACCTCCGACAACGACTACAGGATCCGGCATCTTAATCACCACCTGCTTTCAATTCAATATCGGAAAAATCCTTGTCTCCTGTTAGTACCTTTTCCAGGCTCTCAAGCCTGAAGCGCAGCACTTTTTTATCAAAGTCATCCAGATTGGCTTCCAGATCTTTTTGATAATATTCCTCTTCAACAGCCAGTTCTCTAAGAACTCTAACTATATCTGCAAAACGAACATTCTGGGGGCAGGCTGAGACACATCTCCGGCACTGAATACACTGCCAGATCTCCTCACCGGAGAGAACCTCCTCCTGAAAACCCAGCAGAGATTTCTTGATTATCAGCCGGGGATTAAAACTCTCCACCTGCTCACTGACCGGACAGGTAGCCGTACAGCTGCCACAGCTATAGCAGAGGCTTAAATTTTCTCCCCCTGGTCTGCCTTTAATGGTCTGTTTAAATTCCTTATTCATTTCCTCTTACACCTCCGGTCGGGGATATAAATTGGCTTTTTCTACAACTACCGGGGTTATTTCTTCCCAGGCAACCGGCATCAGATGAACTCCTCTGACACCCTCAATTTCTTTAACATGATTTATTATATCAACTGCCATCTGGACTCCTTCAGCTTTTTTATCCTCAGCAGCTTCCATTCTTTCAATTGTATAGTCCGGGACATCCATGCCGGCAACAAATTTTTTCATCATTCTCAAGGCTTTAACAGAACGGGTGGGCAGAATCCCGGCCATAATATGGCACTTCTCATGCAGCCCCCGCTTTCTTACCTCTTCCATCCAGTAATCAAATTTTTCTATATTATAGATACACTGGGTCTGGATGAATTTCATGCCGGCTTCGATTTTCTTTTCCAGCTTCAGCATATGCATTTCAAAGGGGTCGGCGAAGGGATTATGGGCTCCCCCGTAATAAAGTCTGGGTGGTTCAGTTTTAAGCTCATTGCCATTTATCAACTTACCTTCTTCTGTCATCTGCTGGCAGGCTTTGATGATGCTGACCGAATCCAGATCAAAAACATTTTTGGCATCCTCATCATTGCCAAAGCACTGATGATCTCCTGTCAGACAGAGAACATTGCGCAAGCCCAGGGCGCTGGCACCCAAGAGATCACTCTGGATTCCTATGCGATTGCGATCCCGGCCGGTAATCTGAATAATCATTTCCAGGCCCTCTTCCATGGCTATCTTGGCAGCAGCAATACTGGACATTCTGATGATTGCTGTCTGGTTATCGGTTATATTTACAGCATCAACATAACCCTTAACATCATCACATTTTTTCCGGATAAACTCAGGATCCGCCCCGATGGGCGGCCCCATTTCACTGCATACTACAAATTCTCCCTCTTCCAGCAACTGTTCCAGTTTAGATATATATTCTGCCATTACCTATTCCCCTTTCACTCACTGAAGAACTCCGGATTTTTGTGACTCCGGACGCCGCCATCTCGAGCGGTAGACCAGTCTTTAGGTCCCTCATAGGAGAGCAGCCGATCGAGTTGACCGATTTCCTTGGCCCTATTATAGATTAAATCCCAGCCGCAATCTATTTCATCATCGACCTCACATTTTCCGTCCTGAGATCCTCCACAGGGACCATTGATCAGACTTTTTGAACATCGGGCTACCGGACAGACACCGGCAAAATCATCCAGAATACAATCGCCGCAGCCCAGGCACATCTCTTCCCATTCTCCAACATCGGAATTTCGTCCGTAAAAGGTGGTATTGACACCTGGCAGAATCATCTTACCGGGATGTTTAATGCCCAGGTGCTGAACTCCAACCCCGCAGGCCAGTGACAGCACAACATCATGTTCTGAAATGGCCAGCTCTTCCGAGTCAATAAATTCATCATCGCACTGCCTTTTAATTGTGGCTGTATTAACTTTCACATCCCGCCCCTGGCTTCTGAAGTAGAGCTCAAGCAGATCACGCAGAGACTTAGCTTCCCGCTCTCCTCCAGCCAGACTGACAGAAACACAGGTTCCACAGCCAATAATAAAAAGGCTTTCCAGGTCCTCCGACAGCATATCTTTTATTTCAGCTACATCTTTTAGTTTTCCAACAATCATTGCAGAACTTCCCCCTTCCAGTCAGTCAGATAGGCCGATAGATCAGCAGCCATTCGGGGAGAGAGCCTCTGATAATTAACCCGCTCGGGATCCAGATCCAGCTTTTCCAGATCTGATTTCGCTGAGCTGACAACCTGTTCACAGCGATCATGGCCGGTTAAATGCTTGCAGGCTTCAGAAATGCAGCCCAGAATCAGGAGATCGCCTTCACTTCCTGCCAGACGCTGGTAAATATGCTCCTTTTTCACCGTGCTGACGCAGGGAACCTCGGTTACCTCCAGGCCGGCCATTGGATCGAAATCAGCTTTTTCCCGGGCCAGAGCAGCAGAGTTCTCACAGATTATTACCTGACGATCCGATTGAGGCTGTTCTTCAACTTCTCCGCTCCTGGTAATAGCTCCCATGGGACAGCGGCTGATACAGAGATTACAGGACTGGCAGGCCAGCGGCATAATCTGCATGGAGTTCAACTCTTCATCCCTCTGAATTGCTCCATGAGGGCAGACCCGGTAACAGGTATAGCAGACCACACATTTTTGATCATCAACTGATCTTTCCTCTTCATCCAGTTCCTCAACTCCGATCAGATTGCGCTTAATCTCCTGGAGGGTATATTCCCGCTCTTCCTGCTGATAGGTCAGAGCATTTGGCCCCCTGGCACCGCCCAGCACATATAAGCCCCGTTTACCGCTTAGGGTGGGCTGAAGATAAATATTATCGACCTGGAGATAGCCCTCTGGCCCCCGGGTAATATTAAAGATCCGTGCCAGCCTGTCAACCTCTGCAGCCGGCTTTAACTCCGGTGCTACTACCAGTTCTCCGCTGAGACTTAATTCAATATCTTCCCGGCTGTAAAAGATCTCACCATCTTGAGAAATTTCCAGCTCCCCCAGGTCATGCTTGAGAAAAATTACCTCCTGGCGCCGGGCTTCTTCATAGAGCTCATCGTTATTGTCCATAAAGCGCATGGCCTGATAGAAATAATAAACTTCCCTGGCTGGATCTTCTGATTTAGCCTGAAGGGCCAGCTTCAAACCTCTCTGGCTCAGAGCGGCAGCTGACAGTTCCTGATAATCCTGAATTATAATCAGTGGCTTATCTCCATCAGCTTCAGCCAGAAACTCCTCTCCAACCCCGGTTAAAGACAAACACCCTTCAACCGGTAATTCCTCCTGATGGGGCAGATTTATCACAATATTACTGGTCTGAATCTGATCCAGTTCTTCTTCTGCCTGATAGCTCAGAGTAAAATTACCTATTTCACCCCGGCATTCTGTCAGGGAAGAGGCAGGCAGGGTAACCTGGGACAGCTCATTATTCTTAAGAGCCTGGCCAATGTAGGCAACATCGTAGTGTGCTATTGACCCTGACATTAAAAAACCTCCTTTGTTTGATAAAACATTTTCATTAAACCTCAGCCCGGGCCTGTCTGGTTTCCAGCAGGCGGTAGGCCATTGTCTTACTTTTCGCTATTGTGGTAGCTATATCACCAGGACTGGTAACGGTGCCGGCCAGATATACTTTGCTTTCCTCGGGAGACCAGATCGGCCTTAAAAAACCATCCTCTGTCTGCTGCAGGTTAAAAATTCTGGCCCATCTCTCATGTTCGGGACCGGGGTGAATACCCTCGGAAAGGACCAGAAGGTCTGTTTCAATGGTAGCCATTTTGCCGGATTTTTGATCCTCATAATGCATTGTTAAAGAATCCTCGCCCCGCTCCAGCCTCAGTGGTTTGCAGTTATAATAGGCAATTTCCCTTTCCTGTAAATCTCTGCGGGAAAGATTGACTAAAAAACCGGCTTCCTGCATGTCAATGAAAAACATGCTGAGTTCCATCTCGGGAAAATTCTCCCTTAACACCCTGGCAATCCGATAATTATAACCACAGCAGACCCGGGAACAGTACTGAGCCTTTTCCTGCAGACTGCGGGAACCATTACATTGTAAAAAGACAGCCGACTCCGGAGCAAAGCCCAGATCAAACTCCAGGGATTGACCGGAAAGTTGGTCCTGTCTTTGTTCCAGCATATCTTCAAAATCACTGGCCCAGATTATTCTTCTGTCCTGAAATATTTCGGGAGTGCCTGTTTCCAGTTCCGACCATCTGGTATGACCGGTAGCCAGTACAACTTCAGAAATATCATCAACCTCTTTTTCTCCCTCGAGGTCAGAGGTTATCAGAGTAAATTTATCCTTCTCCTGCAAACAATCCACCACCGTGGTATTATAGGTTACTTCCACAGCCTGGTTCTCACGCACCTCATTGAAAACAGTATCTACCAGGCAAAGATTACAGCGGGTACATAAACTATCAGCCTTACAGCCATAGTTTTTAATATTCCCCCCCAGGCTGTCCTCTTTTTCCACCAGCAGTATCTGCTGCCCGGCTGCTGCCAGTTCCGCCGCAGCCGTACAGCCCGCTATGCCACCTCCTATAACAGCTATTCTTGACATTTTTTTCGCCCCTTTATTTGCTTAATCCAGTTCTCCAGCTCTAGAAGCCTTGAGATAATTCATAGCATGCTCATCAGCATTGGTGAGCACTTCAGCAGCTTTAATCAGTTTCATCATGTCATCATCAAGAGGATCAATTATGGCCGAATCCATGCCCCGGCTGATGCCCATTATAATAAAGGCCTGATTTAAAAGAGAACGATGCGGCAGACCAAAGGAGATATTACTCAGGCCGCAGGTTATATGAATATTTTCGTTATAATTGGATATAGTTTCAATTGCTTCAAGTATCTGCAGGCCCACCGTACCATCAACGCTAATGGGGTTGATGATGGGATCGACAAAGATATTTTCTGCCGGTACCCCATCCTCAATCAGTTTATCAACCAGTCTTTTGCCATAATTAATCCTGTCCTCGGCATTATCAGGCATTCCCTCATCGCTCATACAGAGCGCAATAACTTTGGCATCAAATTCTTTGACAATGGGTAGCACGTTGGCATAACGCTCTTCTTCCAGGGTAATGGAATTTATCAGAGGGATGCCTTCATGCTTTTCAGCAGCAACCTTCAGGGCCTTGGCACTGGGACTGTCCAGAGCCAGCGGATTCTCTACAACTTCCTGGACAACCTCTACCAGCCAGAGCAGATGATCAATTTCTTCTTCCACAAAGGCTCCGGCATTCACATCAATATAGGAAGCCCCTGCCTTTTCCTGTTTTAGCGCTACATCCTGGATAAATTCCTTATCGCGCTCAGCAATCTTTTCTTTAATCTCATCTCTGGTGGAATTAATCAATTCACCGATAACAATCATTATTTTCTACCTCCCCATCACTGAATTAAAATTTAGTTTACCTGATTAACTCAGAAAAATGCTGCTTTGTAAACCTTTGTATAACAATGAAAGACCAGCAAATTTTAAAAGAAAAAGCAAAATTTTTGCAATGCTATAACGGGTTTGATTCAAACCAGATTGGAGCGTAAAATCAGCCTTCCCGGCGGGAAGTGAGCAATTTCTTGATTCTCTTCCCCCTCCAGCAGTTTTTTGAGCAAATCGGGAGAGCCTTCCTGCTCCCTGTATTTCAACCCGATAAAATCAGCCACCCGTTGGGCATATTCCCGATACTCTATCAATTCCTTTTCCGGCAGCCAGGTATTGATAAAAACCAGTTTGTTATAATTGCGATATTCCATCTCTATAGTTTCCCTGGCTATTTCCTCACCAACCACTTCCACATAGTTATCATATTCACTTAAGGGGTCACCACCAAACTCAATCCAGCCCCGGGAAAGATAAATAGTTCCCGGTGAAGCTTTAAATTCCTGCATATAGTTCTGGGCAGATCCTAATAATACTGAAATGCAGTCATGAGCTCTGGGAATAATCAGGGTAGCACTTTCTCCACTCAAACCAGAGGTGCCATGAGAGCAAAGTCCGTAACCCAGTCTGATGCAGTTGTAGCCCTGAGATTCGCTCTCAGATATTGCCTGCTGCAGGCTGTTATTCAATTTCTCTGGAGTACGATGTAATCCATACTCCATAAATTGACTGTCCATGTCGGGTTTTAGTGCTTCAATTTCAGGTCTGATAGTAGAGCAGGCTATTATTTTGTCCACCAATTTTAAATCCTCCTGTTTAAGCAGTCCAGGGTTTACCAACTGCTGAAAATTCCAGCCTGGTTTCTATGAATATTTTATCAGCCTCCCGAAAAGAGGAGAGCCTGCCATATTTATCTTCTCTTTCCATATTGATTTCTAAATTCTTACCTCCGGCCTCCCGGCCTCGTTCCAGGGCATATTCCCGACCAATTCTTTCAGCCTCAGCCAGAGCTGCCTCCAGATCCTTAAAACCAAGTCTTTCCTCCGGAGTATGAACTGCATATCCAGCTCCAACTTCATCGGGCTTAATTATTATAGTTAATCGTTCAATTATTTTTCCCATAACAGTTCCCACAGCATTAGCTACTTCAGCTGCTTCAGGCAGTTTCAGTTCAGCCCCCAGCATTCTGGCAATTTCCGGGAAATAAGCCCGGACTGGAGCTCCAACCCCGATAAGGGGTTTATTGAGCTTCAGAATTAAATCCAGAAACTCACCACCAGGATTAACCAGCATTCTGTCAAGCAGATACTCAACTTCCCTTGATGAGAAGTTCAGCTCAGCCCCTTCCTGCTCCAGCGCTGCTTCTACCACCAGAAGTGCAGTTCGATAGTAGACCAGAAAAAGAACATCCTCTGACAGTTCTTCCGGGTTCTGACCTCGACGCTCTGCCATAACTTTCAGTCCAAGCTCGGCGGCCTCCCGGTTCCAGTCAGTATAGGTTCCCTGCCAGTGAAGTATATCTGTGGGAGTTAGAGAAGCCCGGTGCAGGCAGCCTGTTTCTACCAGTTTCTCCCAGGGAAGCAGTTCAGCATCAACCTCCAGTTTTTTAGCCAGCTTCCAGATAGTATGAGGTTTTTCCTTGATAACTTCCAGGATGTTTTTCTGCAGGCGGGAAAGGGAAAACTTCTCGGGATCTCTGATATGAACCAGAGCGCTTACAGGTTGATAGGTTAACGGGAAAGGAGCAAAACGCTCAATCTGCTTAAGTTCTTCCAGCAAATTGGGATACCTGGTTGTGGCCCAGGATAAAGGAAAGACTCGTTGAGGGCCGAGATCAAGTTCTCCTTCGGAGGAAACTTTTACCAGACTGTCACCCCCTAGCCCAATGGTTCTAATGTCGGCAGCTTTAATTCTGGTATGCCAGCCGCCAACCCTGGCTCCCTGGGGATTTATCCGGGGAGAACCATCCTGTAAAACAGCCAGATCAGTTGTAGTACCTCCCATGTCAACAATAATACCATCCTGAACATCGGCCAGCTGCCTGGCACCAACCACGCTGGCAGCCGGTCCGGATAAAGATGTTTCCACCGGCCTGGTTCGAGCTTCCTGCTCACTGATTAGGCTGCCATCACCACGAACCACCATCAGAGGAGCATTAATTTCATTCTCGGTCAGCATTTTTTTAACGCTATCAATCAAACCGGTAATCAGTGGTAACAGCCGGGCATTAAATACCGCGGTTGTAACTCTTTCCTGAAAGCCCAGATCAGAACTTAATTGATGGGCAGTTACCACCGGATAACCAGTGGTTTCAGTGACAATCCTGGCTGCCTCTTTTTCCTGGACAGGATTTCTCATTCCCAGATAACCACAGATGGCATAGGCATCAACTTTTTCCCGCAGTTCCCTGGCAGCCTGACGAACTTCTTTTTCATCCAGCGGCTCTTTAATTTTACCCTTAATGGTACAGCCACCGCTAACCACCCGCTGATGGCGGGTTGGCAGGTCTTCATCAGGATCAAAACCAATCATGATGGCCCCGACCTCAGCACCCTGGCCCTCAACAATGGCGTTGGTAGCCAGGGTGGTAGAGAGCGAGACCAGTTTAATGTCATCAGTTTCTATTTCAGGAACGGCGAGTAATTCTCGCAGACAATTGCCAATCGCCTGGGTTAAATCACTCCGGGTGGTGACTGTTTTTGTACTGGTTATTATTTCTTCATTGTTAAGATCAATTACTACTCCATCGGTAAAGGTTCCTCCGGTATCGATCCCCAGAGCAAGATCTGCCATCTTCCTGCCTCCTCCGGCTCAAAAACTGAAACCATCAAGTTCAGCAATATTTCTGAGATTAACTCCAAGATTTTTGCTTTATGCTTTATATTTTACACTACTATAACTAATTAAACATTGACCGGAACAATTCCTGCATTTATTTTTACATTTTGCTTTCAGCCCGTTCCACAATTTCATCCAGCCTTTTAACAACATCCTCGGGCAGCGGTTCAGGTTCATAGTTTTCCAGGATATCTTTCACCTTTTCATTGGCCCTGTCAAACAGGGTCTTTTCGCCATCCATCTCCCAGTTGTCATAGAAAACTCGCTGGAAGAGTTCCGGATACCAGGTTTCGGTTTTGAAGTACTTCATAGTGTGTTCATCGCCCAGGAAATGTCCGCCGGGACCTACTCTGTCAATTACATGGGTTGCCAGAGTATCATCATTGACCTCAATGCCCCGCACTATCCGCCGGGCGTAACCGATCAGCTCATCAGAAATTACCAGATTTTCCAGGGAAGCAGCATTGCCGTGTTCAATATAACCGACATCATGATTGAGATTGGCTCCCGACTGGGCGGTAATTAAGATCGAAAGGGCATCCTCAATGGCAGCCTGCTCATCAACAATTTTGGAATCGGAGCAGCCACAGGTGCCAAACATCGGAATATCCAGATAATTAGAAACATCAGCCAGGCCAGCCTGCATCAGATCGAACTCAGGAGCCCCATAGGAGAAAATGGTGGTGTTCATGTCCATGATGGTAAAAACACCACCCATGATAAAGGGATTGCCGGCATTGGTCTGCTGATTTAAAACCAGACCGCTCAGGCTTTCTGCCAGGCCGGTAGCCATTGCACCGGCTAAGGTAGCCGGTACGGTTCCACCGGCCATAATACAGGGTGTATAGACCACCGGCAGTGATTTCTTGCCGGCCAGTACCAGCTTCTGGGCTGCATCTTCAGCATGCTGCAGAGGAGAAATCGGTTCGGCATAGAGCGTCATGAAGGGATTACTTCTCAATTCTTCTTCTCCGCCCACAACTGCTTCACACATTTCAATTATATCAGCGTAGCCGGCCACATCATTAGCAGTAATAACTATCGGTTTGGAGGTATTAAGAACCATGGCCTGGAACTGGTGCCGGTCATAGACGGGCTGTGGTACATCCTGAACAATACCCAGTGACATCACGAAATCCAGATTATCCAGAGCATCTATGGTCTTGGTCGCCATGGCCACAGTTTCTTTGCTGGCTGTTACTCTATCCCCGGTATAGGGATCGATAAATTTCGGTGTATCAGAACCGGTACCAAAATAAGCATTATTGCCGGTCAATTCCATAACCCTCTCCCGGGTCCGGCTGTTGCTGAGAGTTACCTTGCTGGGAGCTGTTGTTATGGCCTGATCCACCAGCCGGGCCGGTATCCTGACCCTGTTATCCTCGACAAAACAGCCGGCATTTTTCATGATTTCAATAGCTTCTTCATCATGATAGACAACGCCGGTGCTCTCCAGAATTTCCATGGAGGCTTCCAGGATCTTTTTTATCTGATCTTCAGAAAGAACCTCTAGAACAGTTCCTGCATTTACTTTATAACTGCTTTTCATAATTTAACCCCCCTGACCTATTTATCTTCCAGAAGTTCAAAGACAAGGTCCTTGGCTGAAGCAGCATCCGGCGCCCAGCCGTCTGCTCCAATCTCATCGGCAAACTCCTTGGTAACCGGGGCTCCTCCTACTATTACCTTAACATCATCTCTCAAGCCCTCTTCCTCCAGAACCTCTATAACATCCTTCATCTCCAGCATGGTGGTGGTCAGTAGAGCGCTCATGCCCAGCACATGGGGCTTAAACTCCCTGATGCTCTCCACAAATTCATCTGCTTCTACGTCGGTACCGAGGTCGGTAACCTCCAATCCGCCGCTTTCCATCATCATGCCTACCAGGTTCTTGCCAATATCATGCAGATCTCCGGCTACCGTGCCCAGTACCACTCTGCCGGCTTCTTCCCTTTCTCCTTCAACCAGCAGGGGCTGAACTATTTCCATGCCGCCTTTCATGGCCTTGGCTGCCATAAGCACCTCAGGTACAAACATATCTCCGGCTTTAAACCTTTTACCCACCACATTCATGCCGTTGATTAAACCCTGATTGATAATCTCATTCGGCTTAACTCCCTCATCAACTGCCTCCTGAGTTAATTCCACTACCTCTTCTCTATTACCTTTAATTACACTGTTGCTTAACTTTTCAAAATCTACCATATTATTTGTCCTCCTTCTTTTTCTTGTCTCTTTCAGCTTCCCGGGATTCTGCCTGTTCCATAATCTCATCTATTGCCTGCTGCTTATCTTCTGGCAGTTTAGGAGTTTCGTGATTTTCTAAAATATCATGGAGTTTTTCTTTTATTCTATCGGCCATTCTAGAACCATCAGCCTTGGTTTTCCAGCCATCATGGCGCATTCTGTTCATCAGAGTGGGGAACCAGGTCTGTTCCTTGAAATGCTCCATGGTATGATCTTCACCTAGGAAGTGACCTCCGGGACCCACCTCTTTAACCACATTTACTGCCAGGGTTTCATCTGTTACTTCAATTCCTCGCATAATCCTTTTTACCATACCGATAATCTCGTCATCCATTACCAGTTGCTCCAGGGAACCGCACTGACCGGAACTGATATAACCGCAGTCATGAACCAGGTTGGCTCCTGATTGAGCGGCTGTCAGGATGCTCATGGCGGCCTCAGCGGCAGCCTGTTCATCGATGGTATGGGAGTCAGTACAGCCAGCTGTCCCAAAAACCGGGATACCCATGTGGGTTGAAACCTGAGCAACTCCCGCCTGCAGGGCGTTAAATTCCGGACTGCCATAACTGTAGATGGTGGTATTCATATCCATGATGCCATAAACCCCACCCATTATTATGGGTTGACCTCTTCTGATCAACTGAGCCAGGGTAATTCCGGCAATACTCTCGGCAATCCCCTGCACCAGGGTGCCGGCCAGAGTTGCAGGTGTGGTAGCTCCAGAAATTACACAGGGTGTATAGACAATAGGAATCTTTTTCCGGGCAGCCAGAATTACCTTCTCAATGGCCTCCCGGGAATGCAGCAGGGGAGAAGTTGGTTCGGAATAGAGGAAAAAGAAGGGTTTCTTCTGCAGTTCTTCCAGTGAACCGGCAATAACTGCTGCCATGTCAATCATATCTTCATACTGCTCAATATCAAAGCCCCAGTGAACAATGGGCATATTAGTATTTTCTATCATGGCCTTAAAGGCGTGAATATCAGCAATATTATCGGTAACATCGGTGGGAGTTCCCAGGTCCATAACATAATCAATATATTCCAGGGCGTCACATACTTTAGCCGCATTTCGGTTATCCTGAACTACCGGCCGGCGGCGTTCCCCGGTATAGGGGTCCCGGTGATAGGTATTTGTCGGTCCCGGACCATAATAAGTATTATTGTCGTGAAGGTCCAGGGCAGGATTTCCCTCCTGGTCATAGAGAACAATTTTGGAAGGAGCAGCATCCACGGCCCACTGGCATAAACCAATGGGAATCTTAATAAGACCGTCCTCTTCTTCATAACCACCTGCTTCCTTTAAAATGCTGCGGGCTTCTTCAGAAAAAAGTTTGACACCGGTTCTCTCCAAAACTTCGAGAGCTGCCAGATAAATCTCCCGGCATTCATCATCGGTTAGAGACTGGAAATAGACCGAAGCATTAACATTATTACGAGCCCTTACATATTTGCTCATTATTAGTACCCCTCCTCAAACCTATTTATCTTCCAGAAGTTCAAAGGCAAGATCCTTGGCTGAAGCAGCATCCGGCGCCCAGCCGTCTGCTCCAATCTCATCAGCAAACTCCTTGGTAACCGGGGCTCCTCCAACGATTACCTTAACATCATCTCTCAAGCCCTCTTCCTCCAGAACCTCTATAACATCCTTCATCTCCAGCATGGTGGTGGTCAGCAGAGCACTCATGCCCAGCACATGGGGCTTGACCTCCCTGATGTTCTCCACAAATTCATCGGCCTCGACATCGGTGCCGAGGTCGGTAACCTCCAGTCCGCCGCTCTCCATCATCATACCTACCAGGTTCTTGCCGATATCATGCAAGTCTCCGGCTACCGTACCCAGTAAAACCCTGCCGGCCTCTTCCCTTTCTCCTTCAACCAGCAGGGGCTGAACTATCTCCATGCCGCCCTTCATAGCTTTGGCTGCCATAAGTACCTCAGGTACAAACATGTCGCCGGCTTTAAACCTTTTACCCACCACATTCATGCCGTTGATTAAACCCTGATTGATAATCTCATTCGGCTTAACCCCTTCATCAACTGCCTCCTGAGTTAATTCCACTACCTCTTCTCTATTACCTTTAATTACACTGTTGCTTAACTTTTCAAAATCTACCATATTATTTACCCTCCCAGAAAGTTAATAAAATTAATCATGATTATCAGGTGAACAAAATTTTTTCTTCACCACTCCCAAATAATGAAGAATAACCATTGCCTTCACTGCTTTTCTGTTTTGCTTAATCCAATCTGGAATCCTGTAAAATTATACCTCTATCTCCAGTAAATCCCTCCTTCCAGCCCAAGTTTTGTTGAAGCTATAAATATCTAATATTTTGACAATTAACTTATTAATTTGTATATCACTGTTTTGCCCGGCCTGCCAGACAGAACAGGATAAAATGATTCCGAGCACAAACTAATCATGATTTTAACCTGTACTCATTTAATTAGATATAAACTTGCAAATTCCTTTTTTTATTTACTAATAAATTTAATTTTTTTCTTTATTTTTTGCAGCAGTTCTTCTAATTGTTTGTAATGACTTCCCTGCCAGTAAATTTTGTTACAATCCGGGCATTTGCTGAACTTCTGATAATATTTTTTAGTGAGTGGTTCCAGTCGATCCAGGATTTCCTGCTTGGAGACTTTTTCCAGTGCCCTATTGCAGACCGGACAGCGCCTGTTTTCCGGGATCCTTTCCAGTAGCTCAAATCTTTCCAGCACTTCTTCCAGCTGGACTGCAGGATAATCCGAACGGATAAAATAGGCCAGTCTTACCTGATGCCGCATCAATAAACCCCTATCACGGGTTAAAAGAATCCGGGATGTTTCATCGGCAAGACGGGCCAGTTCCGAATCGTCAAAGTCATTGCGGTAAAGGGTATCAAAGCCCAGCATTCTCAGGTAAGAAGCAAGTTTTCCCAGATGGGCATCCAGCACAAATTTGATTTCCCCCGGCAGTCCGGGTATTAATTTATCTTGAGGGGATAGTTTCAAATTACGCCAGGCCGGATAAATACTGAGGTATTCTCCTGGCTGCACCAAATAGCTAAAATCAACCGGTTTTCCTTTGATCAAAATCAAATCTACAGCTGTATGGGGCACCCCCTGGGCTTCTATTATATCCCGGGTGGTCTGCCTCCCCTGAAATTCGTAGATAAAAAACCTGGATTGTCCGGGCAAATTGCCGGCAAAATGTTCTTCGGACAAAAAATCTCTAAGAGATCCATAAAATCTTAGTTTAACCTTTTTCATGGTAAATTCACCTGGATAACAAGCCAAGAGATTCGTTTACCCTTAGGGCGGCCTTAGCCCCCTCGGCAGCAGCGACAATAACCTGTTTATCCATAATACTGGTAACATCTCCGGCAGCCCAGATGCCTTCCAGACTGGTTTCATTTTTGTTATTTATTTTTATTTCACCCAGGTCATTAACCACAATCATATCTTCCACAAAGTCATTATTAGGAATCAGACCAATTTCTATAAAAACAGCAGCAATCTCCAGGTCCAGCTTCTCACCATTTTCAGCATGTTTCAGCCTCAGACTTTCCACTTTATTATGGCCGTCTATTTTATTCACCCCATAAGAAGTATATACTTCAATGCTGTCATTTTCTCTTACCCTGTCCGCCAGCACCTTATCCCCGGTTAGATGATCAAGAAACTCCACCAGGTAAATTTCACAGTCCAGCCGGGCTAAATCCAGAGCTGCTTCCAGACCAGAATTTCCACCACCAATAACAGCCACTTTCTCTCCGGCATAGAGGTGTCCGTCACAGGTGGCACAGTAATGTACCCCCAGGCCATTAAATTCCTTCTCTCCGGGAACATCTAATTTTCGATTTGTGGTGCCGCTGGCTATAATCAGAGAACTGCCACTTATTTCCCCGCCACTTTTCGTCTGAACCTGAAAACCCTCTTCAGTCTTTTCCACAGCAGTAATCTCTTCTCCCAGTTCCATGATGACATCATAATTACTAACATGACGCCAGAAAGCCTCCATCATATCAGCTCCTTCCACCCCGGGCAGTCCCAGATAATTATCTATCTCTCCTGTTTCCAGCATCTGGCCGCCCAGAGCCTTTGCCACAATCAAAACATCCAGTCCCTTACGGGCTCCATAGAGTCCAGCATTTAAACCCGCCGGCCCGGCGCCAATGATAATTAAATCCCAGTGTTTCTCATATACTTTGGCCTCAGCAGCAAACCCGGCAATCTGATATAATTCTCCCGTATGTTTTTTGTCTATCAGATCATCATAACCGCCAATCAACCTATCATTAATAAAAATCTGGGGTACGGTTTTAGCTCCTCCGGTTCTTTCCTCCATTTCAGCTTTGGTATCTTTATTTCCGATATCATATTCCTGATAGCTGAATCCCTTGCTTTTAAAATAATTTTTGGCCTTCTGACAGTAGGGACACCACTCCAGGCTGTAGATTTCAATTCTGGGATCCTGTTCGTCAGTCACAGCTTACCTCACCTCTTTAAATTTGATTATCTCAGCCAGATAATTTTTCTTTTCCGTTATTTCAGCTTACATTATATATTCTAACTCAAGCAAAGAACAATTACAACCACAGATAAAAAACCGGACAGCTGATAAAGCTGTCCGGCGGATTAAATTTAAAGATCTCTTGATATTGTTTGATATTTTAAACATAAATATCTCGATTTAATCCAGGCTTAACTTAATATAAAACACAGGCTACCTGCTGGCCTTCCGGACCCGGTCTAAGTTCAGGTTCGGCCTTTTCCGGAAATTCTATTTTTAAGCGGGAATCCTGCCACTGCCAGCCGTCAGTAGCCTTTAAAAGAGAGGTGTTCCAGTCATTCAGAATAGCTTTGAGTCTATTTTCCATTTCTTCTTTCTCACTACCAGAACTTTCCTCTATTTTCAGAGAAACATTGCGTCCTTCAACTTCTATCTCAGAGATTATTTCCAGCTCAGAACTTCTCTTAAGATAATCCGGACGGGTCTGCTCCATTACGATTATTTTTTTCACATCCCGGCCTTCGAAACCGCATTCCGGGGTGGCCAGTTCACAGCGGGGATGGAAACGACAGCCGTTGGGCAGATCAATAGGATCAGGGATTTCTCCCCGGGGATCGACCCGTTCTCGTCCCCGGTCGGGATCAGGAATCGGCACTGCTTTCAGCAGCATCCTGGTATAGGGGTGGCAGGGATTGGAAATAATTTCTTCAGTTTCTCCAATCTCCATTACCCTGCCGAGATAAAGTATGGCAGTACGATCACAGATATAACGAATCGTGGCCAGATCATGAGAAATATAAAGTATTGAAGCCCCCATTTCATCTCTAAGATTCTTCAGCAGATTCAGAATTCCAGCCCGAACAGAAACATCCAGCATGGAAACCGGCTCATCCGCCACAATAAAATCAGGTTCCAGCACTATTGCCCGGGCCAGGGCTACCCGCTGACGCTGCCCCCCGGAAAGCTGATGGGGAAATCTGTCAAAAAAGTCCTCCGGGGGCCTGAGCTCAGCTCGGTCCAGAGCCTGCTTGACTCTTTCTACCCGCTCAAAAAAATTGGAGCCAATTTCGTGAATTTTCAGAGGTTCCATAATTGTCTGCAGCACTGTAAAGCGGGGATTTAGAGTTTCATATGGGTCCTGAAAAATCATCTGCAGATTGCTGCGAAATTTTTTCAGCTGCCTTTTATCCAGTTCGGAAATGTTCTGACCGAGATAGGCAATTCTGCCCTCAGTGATATTCTGCAGTCGGGCTATCAGCTCTCCCAGGGTGCTCTTGCCGGATCCGCTTTCGCCGGCCAGTCCCAGGATTTCTCGATCTTTAATGGAAAAGCTGACTCCGTCAACAGCCTTGAGATTTCGTTTCTTCCGAAAAATTATCCCCCTGTCGGAAAGCTGAAAAACCTTTCGAACCCATTCAACTTCCAGAACTTTATCGTTCTTAGACTTCTGAACCTCCTTTTGCTTTACCACGCTGGAGCTTTCACCAAACCAGGTTTTCGGCAGCCTGGCCCGTTTCCGAAATTCTTCAACCCTGTCAGGAAAATGGCAGCGGACAAAATGATCGGGAGCTACTTCCACCCTCTCAGGCAGTCTGTTACATTTCTCCCGTGAGAAGGGGCAGCGTTCTCGGAAGCGGCAACCCTTAAGTTCAGCTCCCAGATCAGGAGGGGAGCCAGGAATAGAAATCAGTTCATCAGCAGCAGCCTCCAGGGTAGGAAAGGCATTAATCAGGCCCAGGGTATAGGGATGATAGGCCTCCTTAAATATCTCCCGGGTGGTACCCTGTTCCATCAGATGGCCGGCATACATGACAGCCACCCGCTGGCAGATCTCGGCCACCACAGATATATCATGGGTAACCAGAATAATGGAAGAATCAATCTTTTTCTGCAGGTCAATAAACTGCCGCAGAATCCCATCCTGCACCACCACATCCAGGGCTGTAGTAGGCTCATCAGCTATAATTAAGGAAGGTTTTAAGGCCATGGCCATGGCTATTACCACCCTTTGTTTCATGCCTCCGGATAACTGGTGAGGATAATCCTGCAGCCGGCTGGCCTCCAGTCCCACCAGAGAAAAAAGCTCCTCGGACTGTTCTAAAGCCTCCCTGCGGCTGATATCAATATGGGTCTGGAAAGCTTCCACCATCTGATCACCAATTGAATATACCGGATTTAAAGCATTCATAGCACTCTGGGTAACCATTGCCACTTCCTGCCAGCGCAGTTGATTCAATTCTTTATCAGAAAGCTGTACCAGATTTCGACCCTGAAAATTTATTTCACCGCTGACTATCCCTCCATTGGAAGGTAAAATCCGGTTAATGGATTTAGCCAGGGTGGTTTTGCCACAGCCTGATTCTCCTACCAGACCCAGGTTATCACCCTGTTCCAGGCTCAGGGTCACTCCATCCACAGCTTTAATGGATTTGCTATTCATGCGGTAATACGTCTTGAGATTCTTTAGGTTCAGGAGCACTCTCATTGCCTCCTCTCAGGCGGGGATTGGTCAGAACTTCCAGAGCACGGGAAACCAGGAAAACCGAAACCACGGTGGCCGAAATAAAAATTCCCGGGGGAATAATCCACCACCAGGCTGTCCTCCAGGCCCCGGAAAGGCGGGCTGCATGAAGAATGGTCCCCCAGCTGTATACCCTTGGAGGCCCTAGACCTAAAAAGCTTAAGGTTGCCTCAGCAGTAATCGCATAACCCATGGCCACTGCCAGCTGCAGAAAGGCCAGGGGCAGAACATTGGGAGCGATATGAACCAGCATGATTCTAATATTACTGGCTCCTGCTATCCGGGCAGCTTTAATAAAGGGTCTTTCCACCAGAGAAAGCACCTGAGAACGAATTACCCGGGCATTGGTTCTCCAGGTTAAGAGACCAATAGCCAGAATTATTATCCAGAGTCCCGGACCAAAGATCAGCACCAGCACAATGGCAAAAGGTTCCAGCGGCATCCCGTACATAATATCCACCACCCGCATTAGAAAACTATCGACTCCTCCTCGATAATAACCGGAGATAAGTCCCACGGTAAAACCGAGCAGGTTAACCATCAGGGCTGCAATAATGCCGACCATCAGAGCAGTGCGGGAACCGTAGATAACCTGACTCCAGATATCCCTCCCCAGGTGGGTTGTCCCAAAGAAGTGCTCCCTGGAGGGAGGAGCCAGTTCATTTACATAGGGATCTACTCCATAAATATAGCCGGTTTCTCCAGCAGTTGTTATTCCCCGATAACCCCTGCGGGTTATTCTCTCATGGGTCTGCCAGCTTTCTCCATCATACTGCTGGATTGTGCCTCGATAACCAACAGCATAGGCTTCCTCAGAACTGATTATAGTAACCCCTCTAAGTTCCCGGGAAGAGTCACTTCTCATGGCAAACCACTCGGTACCGTCATAACCCATTATTGTTCCTCTTTCACCTACAGCAAAGGCCAGCTCTTCACTGAAATAATGCAGGCCATTAAGATCTCTGAAGGTTTCATCAGTGAAGCTTCTAAACTGAGGAGCGAGAAATTCTCCCTGCCGATAATGAATGATGGTTCCACGTTCTCCAATTACTATAGCATCATCTGCAGCAACAAAATTTATATCTTTAAGTGTACGGCTGGATCCTGTGTTCAGCTGCTGCCAGCTTTCTTCCTGCCAGCTAAAAACTGAACCCTCTTCTCCCACTGCATAAATAGTACCTCCGGGAGAAACAGTCAGGCCATAGATATCAATTTCCTGCTCCAGATGATTTTCCTGCCAGCTGCCATTCTGATAACTGTATATTCTCCCCTGCTCCCCAGCTGCCAGAATCATATCTTCTGCAACTGTAGCAGCAAAGAAATCTATTCCAGCATCAATTTTTACCTCCTGCCAGCTGCCATCTTCTTGCAGCATCATGATAGAACCACTTTCTGCTGCTGCTATCATCTGCTGGCCTCTAATTACCAGATCATTTATGGGTTTATCGCCAATAATCTCATAATCCTGCCATTGACCGCCGGGAGAAAAGGCAAGTAAACTGCCCTCGATTCTTTCATTCATCTCAGCCGGATTATGGGTTGCCAGCAGGGGAGCAAATATAGCTATTAGCACAATAATTGAAAAAATAATAGCTCCAGCTATACCCAGGGGATCCTTAAAGATGATTTTTACCGGTTCCAAGATTGTATTCAAAAAAGGTTTTAAATATTTTAATCTTTCTCTCAGTCCCTTTTTAGGGCTGGCGTTTTTATTATTCATCTTATTCTTTACCCCCCTTATAAACTACCCGGGGATCGAGATAGCTGTAGATTACATCAGCCAGGAAGTTCATGATCAGAACCAGTCCCGACATCATCATAAAAGAACCCTGAGCCATGGGAAAATCACTGGTCCTTACGGCCTGCACAATTTCTCGGCCCAGGCCCGGCCAGGAAAAGACCACTTCAACCACAACCTGACCTCCAACCGCCAGACCAATGGTAATTGCTGCCTGGGTTACCACCGGCAGCAGGGCGTTGCGGGCCACATGGTGATACATAATTCGGCGCTCACTTAACCCCTTGGCCTGACAGAGTTCAATAAAATCTTCTCCCATAACTTCCAGCATGGTATTTCTCATTATCAGCATGGGAAGTCCCAGGTAATAGATGGCAATGGTCATCATAGGAAGGAATAAATGCCAGAGATAATCTAGAGTAAAAATTTTATCAAAAAAGTAAGCTGCTTCATAGGGCAGGGTTCTCATGCCGCTGGTGGGAAAAATATTGAACCAGATACCAAAGACCATAATAAAAATCATTCCGGTCCAGAAAAGAGGGGCAGAACGCAGCACCAGCCCTCCTATAATACCGGCAAATTCTGATCTGCTGCCTCTCTTCCAGGAAAGAAAAACACCCAACAGAGGACCCAGCAGATAGGATACAATAATAGCAGGTATCATTAAAGCCAGGGTATTATAAAGTCGATCCAGTATGATGGGAAAAACCGGGGCCCTGTAATGGAAAGAAAGTCCCAGTTCACCCTGAACAAAATTAGTCAGATAGGTAAAATATTGGCCCAACAGAGGCTGATCAAGACCGAAACGGGCTCTTACCATTGCCTGTTCCTCAGCTGATAAACCCTCCATAACCAGGGCTGCAGTTGGATCAGGAAGGGCCAGTCTAAAAACAAAAAACAGCATGGTTAGTATAATAAAATAAGATAAAAGCATCTGCAAAATACGCCGTGTTATAAATTTACCTTTGCCCATCTAGTTCACCTCAGCAATCAAATTAATAATAAAAAATAGCATTGAAAAAATGGGGGGAAATTATCCCCCCATTTTCTCCTGCTTAAATTAACAGCATATTTTTAAGCTGCGGTTAAACAGCTCGACTGCATTAAAACAGTTCAGGGGAATCCGCGACTCCTTAATTTTCAGGAAAATGCAGGACGCCGTCTTCAATGTAATATCCTGCTTCTTCCAGAAGTTCCCGGGCCCTATCAAGATCATATTCAAATCTTTCTACATCAGGGTTGTGCCAGAAGGGATTGGCAGGAGAAATAACCGAAGTTCCCGGCTCTCCCAGACCATCAAGCAGAACATCAACAAAGGTATCCTTGGGGATGGCGTGAGCAATCGCCCTGCGGAAATTGACATCGTCAAAGGGCTCAATTCTTAAATTATAGGTCATGTGGTAATAACCGTGGTCGGGCACACTGACAACTTCCAGATGGTCTTCTGCCTCTGCCGGTTCGATATGCCCGGGCTCCAGCCTCCAGGCATTCATGTCGACCTCTTCAGTGATCAAACCGGTAAATACTCCCTCGGCATCGGCATAGATGATATAGTCAATTCCATCAATATCTATATCGTCAGCAGCGAAGTGATCTTCAAAAGTTGACAGGCTCTTATATTCACCTGAATCAAAGGTCTCAAATTTCATGGGGCCGCTGCCAACTGTCGGAATTTCATCAGGGGCCAGATCCTGTGCAACTTCAATATCAGCCCAGAGATGCTCGGGCAGAATCGGAATCTGACTCATTGTCACGGTAATAAAGTTGGATACCGGTACTTCGAGATGAAAATGTAAGGTACTGTCATCTACAATTTCTACATAATCCAGAGGCTGATAGAAGGGGCGGAAATAGGCAAAATCCTGATCCATATAATAATCATAGGAAAACTTTACGTCTTCTACGGTTACAGGCTCACCATCGTGGAAATACATTCCTTCTCTGAGAACTACTTCAATGGTATCCTCATCAATGGCCTCAAAGGACTCTGCTGCCCAGGGCTCGGGCTCCACATCGGGAGTCAGGCGCACCAGCTTATCATAATAAAGCCTCATGAATTTCCAGCCCCAAACAGTGGTGGAATCCAGTGGATTAATATTATCAGGTTCCTGGCTGGTTCCGATGGTAACCATTCTATCATCGGTCAGAGGGGTAACATCAAAGGGCAGCCATTCGGTATAAATTCCCTCTCCGGCCATGGGCTGGAAACCTTCAAATTTATTGCGGTTAAAGGCCAGGACCTCATCCCGGTAAAAGAGCACATTGACCGGCTGTTCGGAAACCGAAATTTCCTGAATCTCATATACCATTTCCTGACGCCGTTCCATATCAAATTCTACTTCCTGCTGGGCAAATAATTCATCTACCCGTTCATTTGCATAACCACCCGGGTTATTACCGCCGGGGTCGGTCTGACCGGAATGCAGGGTTCCCAGGAAATGCTGGGGATCAAGACGCTCTACCCGTCCGGACCAACCGACTATTGCTACATCAAAATCCTGCTCGTTATAAAAATTATCAATTAAAGTACTGAATTCAGTCGGCTGAACATCAACTTGGATTCCCAGTTCAGCAAAATTCTCCTCGATTAAAAAAGCAGCCTCATACCTGATAGGGTCATAACCTTCGGTGGTTGTCATCAACTCAAATTCTGGCAGCGGCTCAGCACCAGCAGTCAGGCTTAAACCCAGCACCAGCATCGGCAAGATCAATAAGATCAGTATTTTTCTGCTCATCTTCTCACCCTCCGTTTTTTAGTTTAGTGCTATGTTAACTCGTCAATTTAAATTATATTACAAAAAACGATATATTTCAAGAATTATATTTCCCGAGTAATAAACTCTCATTCCCGGTATGACAATAATTCCATGTGCAAAATAGTACATTCAAAGGCCCAGAATGTTATCTGACAGCTAACTTATATTTTTGTGCCATTTAATTAGAAATATTTAAATGGTTGTAAAATTTGCTTAAACACAGGTGAAATGAAGGAAAAATATAATATATCGATAATTATAACTGTGAGTAAAATTTAAACAAATTTATTAACGAGGAGTGAGAAAAGATGGATCATTTTGGTATTATATCAATAATACCACCTCTGCTGGCTATTGTCCTGGCGATCATCTCAAAACGGGTTGTCATGTCGTTATTTCTCGGGATAGTAGCCGGACTGGCATTTTACACCGGGAGCCTGGGAGGTACTCTGATTGAACTGGGAGAGGTGCTAACAGCCAATCTCAGCGATGACTGGAATGCCAGAGTGCTGATCTTCACCTGTCTTTTGGGAAGCATGGTAGGGATCATGTACAGTTCAGGCGGCTCTAAGGCCTTTGGAGACTGGGCAGCCAGCAAGATTAAATCCCGCAAGCAGGCTCAGGTTTCAACCTGGGTGCTGGGTTTAATTATTTTCTTCGATGATTATTTTAATACTCTGACTGTTGGATCTGTGATGCGGAATATAACCGATAAGTTTAAAGTTTCGCGGGAGAAGCTGGCCTATATTGTTGACTCCACAGCAGCACCGGTAGCAATTATTGTTCCCCTTTCCTCCTGGATTGCCTATGCCATGTCCCTCTATGTAGCCGAATTTGAAAGGCTGGAAGTAGAAATAGCCCCCTTTGAAATGTTCCTGGAAACCATTCCTTATAATTTCTATGCTTTGCTGGCTATTATCATGGTTTTTGTAGTGGCAGTCACCAATCTGGAATTTGGACCCATGGCCAGCGCTGAAAAGAGGGCTCTGGAAAAGGGAGAACTCTTTGCCGAGGAGTCCAAAGAAGAGATACCCGGGCAGGATATAACCGACCTATCCATCTCAGAAAGAGGCAGGGTATCCGATCTGCTGCTGCCAATAATCACCCTGATTGCTGTTACTATTATTGCCATGCTCTACACCGGCGGGTATTTTGACAACGGTATAAGCTTCAGAGATGCCATTGGCGACTCTGATGTAGCCACAGCCCTGCTTTATGCTACCCTGCTTGGCAACCTGGTTGGAATTATCTGGTATACCAGCCGAAAGGTTCTCTCAATCTCCGAAGCCATGGAAGCCTTCATTCAGGGCATTAAAGCAATGGTTCCAGCTTTAACTATTCTGCTGCTGGCCTGGTCAATCGGCGATGTAGCCGGAATGCTGGGAACTGGTGAATATGTTTCTGGCATCGTCAGTGAAACTCTGCCTCTCTGGAGCATCCCGGTGGCTATTTTCCTGGTTTCAGCCTTCATGGCCTTTGCCACCGGTACCTCCTGGGGAACCTTTGCCATTATGATGCCCATCGGGGTGCCGCTGGCAGTAACTCTGGGTATCAATCCTGCTATGTGTATTGCCGCAGTGCTGGGAGGCTCAATCTTTGGCGACCACTCCTCACCAATCTCTGATACTACGGTGCTGTCTTCAACAGGTGCGGCCTGCAATCACATAGATCATGTTAATACCCAGCTGCCCTACGCTATTCTGGCAGCCATTGTTTCAGCCATCGGCTATATCCTGGCTGCAGTAATGGATGCAGCAATTCTGCCATTAATAATCAGTATTGCTATTTTAACTGCCGCCCTTTATTTCCTCCATGCCAGAGGTGAAAGGGTGGATGCTTCCAAACATATGAATAACTAAAATTGCTATTACATTAAACTAAAAATCCTTTAAATCAAAAATCAAGAAATCAAGAAAAAACCCCGCCTCTGCTGGGCCAGGTATTACAGCATCCCGGTAAAAAGGCGGGGTATTTTCATTTTCAGAAAGAAGCTTATTTATTTCTTTTTATTGCAATTTTTTACAAAACAAATATTAAATATTATACTGCATGACATGAATTTTATTCTCCCGGTAAACAGTAATCTCCCGGCAGGATTAGTTCCGGGACAGGCCATATTTTTCCACTGAATTAATTTTGATATCCAGAAGTTCAGCTATATTGGCCTTGGCCTGAAGATTAACTGCTTCCTGAACTGAAGGTCTGATCCGGCCCAGTCCCAGTTTGCGTCTAATTTTGTCCATTTTAATATTATCAGATAGATCTTCCACTGCAATTCCAAGTTTATCAGCAACATACTCTTTAGCTTCTCCCAGACGCATTGCTTTTGCCATCTGCATTCGCATTACCAGGTCTCCGGCAGTGCGCATTCCGCCCATGGCAGTCGACAATCCGTGGGTAGAAACTGTGGCGAAGGGATCGCCGGTACCTACCTACAAGCCATCCATCTTACCGATCTCAGCCATGGCCACCGAGGT
>SLJX01000149.1 GCA_007134885.1 Halanaerobiaceae bacterium | reverse complement strand
CCTGATGGGGACTCAATAAATTAAAATCACCCTGCTGATACTGCTGATAGAGTTCGGTATCGGGGATGGGGATAAAGGTGCGAAATCTAATAAAGTCAGGGTTTATCCGGTTGATAACCCTGGCACTTTCCCGGGCATGCTCATCGGAGTGCTCCTCTCCCCCTACTCCCACCAGATAATATTCACTGAGTTCCATACCGGCCTCCTTGACTCTTTTTCCAGCCTCAACTATCTCTTCAGGAGTACTGCCCTTATTGATTTTTTCCAGGACTTTCAGGCTGCCGCTCTCCATCCCGGTGTGAATACGGTCCAGACCCTCTTTTCTCAGTTTCCTGAGCTCAGCCTCTGACTTCAGAATCACAAACCGGGCCGAACCGTAACTGGTTATGCGCTCAACTTCGGGAAAGTTATCCCTGATGAAAGAAAGGGCCCGGGCCAGTCTGTCGGTCTTCATAATGATAGAATTGCCATCGGCCAGAAATATAGTCCTGACCGGTCCGCTATGAAATTGCCGGGCTTTCAGAACATGCTCTTTGATTTCCTGCAGTGATTTCATCTTAAATTTTTGCTGGCGGTACATGCTGCAGAAATAGCAGCTATTGTGAGGACAGCCAACTGTCAGCTGGAGAATCAGGCTGCCGCTTTCACTGGGAGGTCGATAAACCTTGCCTTCATATAACATAATTATACCTCCAAAAGTAGTTTTGACCCTGGGAGATTTCTCTCAGAATCTCATCCTGTTATTAAATCAAAACCCAATAATTAGTCAAAATCCAATAATTTTTCATATCCAATTAAGGACATCTGTCCGGAAGGTAATTATAAAAAGTAAAGTGGAGAATAATAGAGCTGCAAAATATTATGGCAAGAAACATCAAAAATTCATTGAACAGATAAATTCAAAGGAGATGCAACAAAAATCAAAGTACAGGGTCAGTACAGGAACTAAATAATCGATTACCTGAGATTAGTCCGTCTTAATACATAACCTGCCTGAATTCTACTCTGGCAGAGACTTTTTCAGGATATTTCTTATAAGCTCTGTTTTCCCTTCAATATACCGCTCAATATCATAGGTGTATTTAACAGCCAGCAGCTGCTTCAGGCGGGCATATTCTTCCCGGGCAGCCTGATTTTTCCTGAGATAATCTCTCAGGGTCAGGTGCTCCTTCAGGGCTGTACTTTCCCGGGGACAGACATAGAGATGATGTTTCATGAAAGTATTACCAGCTGGATTTTTGAAAGCCTCTCTTCCGGCAATACCCAGATCTCCCCTGTGCTGATAATCAAAATCTTCCAGAGATGCAATAACCTCTTTCTGCTTCTCTTTTTCCACCACAATATCAATATCTATAATCGGCTTGGCTGCCAGACCCGGTACCGAAGTGCTGCCCACATGCTCGATCCCCAGGATTAAATCACCGAGATGTTCACTCAGCGTCTTCTTTAATCGGGAAAACTCCTTCGGCCAGGCAGGATTATAGGGCACAACTTCAATTTTTCTTCTTTTCTCTTTCATCAATCTGCTCCTTTCCCTTCTAAGAAAAGCTTAGATAGACAGCTCTTCACATATAAAATCGTACTGAAATAATTTCTTCAGCAGGTGAAAAAACTGAAAAGGTATATGCCAGGTATTATTAAACAAATAGAGTTAAATTACCAAATTTCTTAGTATATAGTTCCAGAATTAGTGACCCTAATCCTGCCTGCTACCAGGCAAAAAGGGATTTAATTTCTTTTAAAACTGCATAACTCAAAAAAATCTTTTGAGTTGACCTCTGGCATATTCAATAAAGAGACAGCATACCGCAGCTGGATGCAAGTTAAGTTAAGTTATTGAGATGATTTATTAAATTATATTTGAAGGTTAATTTTATATTTGAAGGTTAATTTAATGAAGCAAAAAAATTACAGCAAAATAAATTAACCCCGCATGTTAATTGGTTTAACATCCGGGGTTTTCTGAATAGCAGAAAATGCTGTTTTTCTTTCTGATCCTGCAGTTTGCAGCCAGCAGAAAAAGATTTGCTGGTTTCAAACCGCAGAAAAATTTTGCTTTTATCAAGACTTATTATTTACCTAACTTTTGTAGTAAATCTCTGATATCTTCACCTCTCACCACAAGGTCCTCAGTAAAGCCCTCCGGTGGAGCTGAGAGCTCCCAGTAATGGGTGTGAACCATTATTCCGGGATAAAATTCTCCCAGACGGGGATGAATCTCACTAATTTTTTGAGGCGGGGTTATTTGAGGGGGAATATAAAAATCAAATTCATCCCAGCCATAACTGATAAACTCTGGTAAAGGATCAGAAATTAATACGGTAAATTTAAGGTCTGGATTGTTTCCGGTTTGCAGGGGATAAAACACCTGCCGGGATACAAAACGCCAGCTGTCAACCCGAACAGCAGGACTTTCTCTGACTTCCAGTATTTGTATGCTTAACCAGTTATGGTTTCTAGCAATATAATCTCTGATATAATCAATTCTCTCCTGATTCAGATCCTTATCATCCAGATCAGCTGCTTCCAGAAATTCTGCAAGCCTGCTCTCAAGTTCCTCAATCTCAGTTATTTCAAGCAGCTCCTCATCCATCAATTTTATTTCCCGATATTCGGGTAGAGGCTCGGCAAAATAATCCGGCAAAGTCATGCTGCGTTTGCGTTCCAAAAAATTTTCCCTGGCTCTCTGCATGACAGTTTCATTCTGAAAGGTATGGGCGGTTGCAGAAGAGAGTGGCGTTATTGCCAGCAATTTCCCCGAAGTACTGGTTTCCAGGATCAACTTCTCAACTGTAATGTGTTCCTCACCATTCCACAGAAGACCAATCCGGGCTTCGTGGTCAGTAATTTCCAAACCTTCAGTCAGGGGCAGTAACATTCTCGCTTCTACAGGAAGACTTAACATCAGAACTAGCAATAAAATCAGCAGAGGAATCATAAACTTTTTCATCAGGCTTCCCTCCTCACTTTTAAGTTGCTGGTTCTCTGCGGGATAAAGCCCATTTTGAACATTATTGCATTTTAATTACCCACAGGTATTGATAAATATCAGGTCCTAGATTCTCAGTTTGCTGAAATCATAATAATAATAAAGAACAAGTAAAATCAGCACAAAGCTGATGGCCGCTGCCATCGGTGCCAGAGAAATAACATTCTGCTGGGAGGCTCTTTCGATTAAAATGCCGGTTAGAGACCATAATATTACCAGAGTGAAGGCCAGATCTTTAAATTGACGAATAAAACCGGCAGTTAAAAATATGATTGCTGCTAGAAGAATAACCAGCCAGATTTCTTCGCTTAAGCCCAGCATATCCCAGTCAATAGTAGTCTGCCAGGCCACGATATTTGCGATTGTAGCTACAGAAATCCAGCCCAGGTAAATGCTAAAAGGAACAGCCAGCCAGCCAAAATTAAAGGCTGTTCTAATCCGGCGGTAGATTATGATTAGAGAAATAAGCAGAGCGAGCATAAATACTACCGAAAGCTCAATAAGGAAATAATGCCAGGCAAAAATCCAGGCAGCATTAAATAATGAAGAAATAAAAAACAGAAGTCCAATCCGCTCAATAAAGTTCCTGGCTTTGCTGTCAGTACTTTTCAGGCCCCGAAAAAGATAAATTACCAGTACTGTTAAAGCAAGATATATCAAACCCCAGATAGAAAAAGTGAAACCTGCTGGGGTAAAAATATTAACATACCGATCTGAAACTTCTGCAGTAGTAACATTATTGATCGGCAGCCAGTTGGCTAAAAAATTAACCAGCAGCATAATTACCAGTCCTATAAAATTTAACATCTGCTTGAGATAAATATCCTGCTCAGGTTTATCCTGGATAAGACTCATAAATAATCATTCCTTTCAGGGCGCGGGTTTGAAGATTTCCTTATAATCAAACATTAATTATAATCAAACATTAATTTAATTCTGCCTGATAATTTTTCAGCTCCTTCAGCTGATTCTTCAGGCCATCCAAACTATTTTCTATAGGCAAACCAGACTTCGATAAACATATCATCTTCCACCACAAAAGTCTTCTCTCTTTCATCACCGGAAAGATCACCATGCCAGCTGTGAAAAACCCAGTTGCCGTAATCCTCAGCCCGAATTGTTACACTCTCTCCTGATTCATATTCCTCTTTATCGGGAATAAGTTCCACCATACCTCTCCCCTCAATCTTTATATCTATCACAAAGGTTTCCCTTTCAAACTCAGCAGCTATTTCAATGTCTTCAATAACTTCTATGGTTTGAACCGGATCTTCTCCAGTAAGGTCACCAGACCACTCCTTAAACTGCCAGCCTTCCTCGGGCTCGGCTCTTAGTTCTATCTCATCACCTATATGGT
>SLJX01000092.1 GCA_007134885.1 Halanaerobiaceae bacterium | reverse complement strand
TTCTTTATAGTTTTTAATGTTAGATGCTAAGGCGAGTTTATTATTTTAATATACCTTCTTTACTTTCCCTGCTTTAAGACACTTGGTACAGACCTTAATTCTTTTCTTGCTGCCGTCAACCATGGCCTTAACTTTTTGCAGATTGGGTTTCTGGGTACGTCCTGAGACACTGGTTATATTTCTTCCTACTCCACCCTTTTTCTTGGCTTTACCCCGTCTTCTGATGCGGTTGGCATTGTTGCTGCCCTTGCCGCAGATCTCACAATAATTAGCCAATTTAGCCACCTCCAGTTATGATAAATATTAAAGGATTGCATTTCAAAATCTTTCATTTCAAATTCCTACTTACCTATTTTAACATAAGAAGTGTTAATCTGACAAGCTTGTTAAAGATAAATTTGCAAGTTTATCATAATTGTTGTAGAATTAAAATGGATAATATATTGTGACATCAACAATCTGGCATTAATGAGATTGCTGCCGGTTAAGGATATTTTTTAAGGTGCTGATTTTTTAACAGGGTATGAGTTATTTTTAAGTGGGGGATTAAAACCAGCGAGAAAGGCTGATTAAAAGAGGTGAAATAATGGGTAAAGAATGGACCACCGAATTCGGCAGAGTTGTTGTCAGCAAGGAAGTTATAGCCAAAATAGCCGGGCTGGCTGCCATGGAGTGCTACGGACTGGTGGGCATGTCCTCTAAAAATATGCAGGATGGGCTGTCTGACATACTGGGTCTGGAAAACCTGACCAAGGGCGTAGTCATTAATATTAATGAGGATAAGGTCAAACTTGAGCTTAATATCATTGTCGAGTTTGGCACCAACATTCAACAGGTGGCCAGCAATGCTATGAAGAGAGTTAATTATGTTTTAAAGGATAAAGTGGGTGTTACAGTTTCAAGTGTTGATATTAATGTACAGGGAGTGAGGGTTCAAGATGAAGTCCGGTAAAGGTTTAGATTCTGGCCTTAAAGTAATTGATGGGGATAGATTTAGAGAAATGCTTCATTCTGCCCTGGCCAGACTGGAAGAGCAGAAATCTCTGGTTGATTCTCTCAATGTTTTTCCGGTACCGGATGGCGATACCGGGACCAATATGTATTTAACCTTAAAGGAAGCGATAAAGGAAATTGAAAAGGAAGAGTCCAATAGAGTTGATGATATCTGCGATTCCATGGCCAGAGGAGCACTGATGGGAGCCCGGGGCAACTCGGGTGTGATATTATCCCAGCTGCTCAGAGGCTTTTCTCAAGCCAGCAGCGGCAAAAAACTGCTTAAAATTGATGATATGGTTGCTGCCCTGGATAAAGCTTCTAAAGTGGCTTACAATGGCGTCCTCAAGCCTGTGGAGGGAACCATCCTGACTGTTTCCCGGGAGGCTGCCAGAGGGGCTAAAAAAGCTCTGGAGGAGGATTCCGGTCAGGGATTTATATATATTCTGAAGAGAACTCTGAAAACAGCCAATCAGGCTTTGCAGAAGACTCCAGAACAGCTGCCGGTGCTGAAGGAAGCTGAAGTGGTGGATGCCGGAGGACAGGGTTATATCTATATTCTGGAAGGCATGTATCAAGCCCTAAAAGGCAAGGGTTATGTCAGCTCCACTTCCGAAGTAGAAACTCTGGAAGAAATTGTAGGGCAGCGGGAATATGCTGCTGATATAAAATATACCTACTGCACACAAATGCTGATTCATCTGAATCAGAATAATGGTCAGCAGGAGATAGACAGTGTCAAGAAGGATTTGAACAATTTTGGTGATTCTTTGATGGTGGTGGGTTCTGATGATATTATTAAAGTTCATATTCACACCAACCATCCTGGAGTTATCCTGGAGCACGGCCTGAAGATTGGCATGATCGATGATATCAAGATAGATAACATGAAAAGTCAGCATGAAGAGATGGAAATTAAAAAAGCCGGCCATCAGAACCTGGCTGCAGTCCATGGCACTTCCGCGTCTTTTGAAGTTAACCGGAATGAAAGTGCTCAGGCTGAGGCTACTGCGAACAGGACAGTGATAGCAGTTGCAACCGGTGAAGGAATTAAAAATATTTTGAGAGAGCTGGGAGTAAAGGGGATTATTCATGGAGGTCAATCTATGAATCCCAGCACTAATGATTTTCTTGAAGAGATTAACAGCTATCAGGCCCAGGAAATTTTGATCTTTCCCAATAACAAAAATGTAATTTCTGCTGCCCGCCAGGCTGCCGAGATGATTGAAGATAAAGAGATCAAAGTTATTCCTACCACTTCCTTTACCGAAGCCATCGCCTGTCTGATGGTTTATAACGAGGATGAAGATCTGGACAGCCTGGTGGGAGCCATGGAAGAAGAACGCCAGCAGATAAGAACGGCTGAAGTTACCAGAGCAGTAAAGGATTCCAAGGTTAAAGGACTTAAGATTAAAGAGGGAGATGTTATTGGCCTGATAGATGGAAATATTGTTGTGAAAGGTTCTGACTATTCCAGGGTTGTACTGAAACTTTTTGAAAAATCTCTGGAGGATGAAGAGCTGATTACAATCTATTTTGGTGAAGAAATAGAGGAGAGACGGGCCGTTAATCTCAGAAATAAAATTTTAGACAGGTTTGACAGCATAGATGAGGTCGAAATTTATGGCGGTCAGCAGCCGTTCTATCCCTATGTAATTTCTCTGGAGTAGCGGCAGAGAAGCAGGAGCAGAACTGCTGAGACAGGAGAAAATAATGACGTCTGCCGGTAAAATATCAAGGCAAACTTAATTCTGAAGGGGATGATAATTATGAAAACAGCAGTTGTTACCGACAGCACCTGTGATTTGCCAAAAGAATTTTTTGAAACCAGGGAGAATCTGTTTATGGTTCCTTTGAAGGTGATTTTTGGAGAGGATTCTTACTATGATGGAGTAGATATAAGTTCCCGAGAATTTTTTGACAAACTGCATACCGATTCCCGCCATCCCTCCACTTCTCAGCCTTCCATGGGAGAATTTCTGGAGAAGTACCGGGAGGTTTCTCGGGATTATGACCGGATTATTTCCCTGCATATTTCCGGCAAATTAAGCGGGACAATTGAGTCTGCCACTCTGGCAACCCGGGAAGCTGAAGATGTTAAGGTTGAGATAGTGGACAGTTACAGTACCACCCTGGGGCTGGGTTTTCTGGTTAAATTGGCCCTGAAACTGATTGACTCCGGCAGGGAAATTGAAGAGATCGTCAAGATTCTAGAGGAGACCCGAAATAAAATTGATGTTTATTTTACCGTAAGTGATCTGACCTTTCTGCAGAAGGGTGGTAGAATTGGCAGGGCTCAGGCTTTCCTGGGCTCAATTTTAAATTTTCATCCTCTCTTAAGCCTGCCTGGTTCGGAGGGAGAGGTGGTACCGCTGGAGAAAGTTCGGGGCAGAAAAAGAATGAAGGAGAAATTCAGCCAGATCATTAAAGATAAGCTGGCGGGAGAACAGGCAGCCTGGTTGGCTTTTCTGCACGGTGATGTTGAAGAGAGAGGCCAGGAATTGAAGGAAGATGTTTTGCAGTTGAAAGAAGTAAAAAAGACTGAGCTGGAGGTCAGCGAAACAATTATCAGTCCAGTGCTGGGCTGTCATGCCGGCCCGTCAGTCTACGGGATTGCTGTATTAACGGGAGATATTCTGGCAGAATGAAGGATTGTTTATCCCGGCCGGTAACCTCCCTAAAGGGAATTGGTTCCGCCCGGGCAGCCGAATTAAAAAACCTCGGGATAACCAGGATCAGAGATTTTTTCTATCACTTTCCCCGGGATTATCAGGACAGGAGTAAAGTTATTCCCATTGCCGAGGCGGTTCCCGGAAAAACCGCAACAGTCAGAGGGCGGGTTAAAAAGGCCCGGACTTTCATGTCCCGGGGAAATTATAGAATAACCCAGATTACCTTCAGCGACGGAAGTGGAGAAATTAACGGCATCTGGTTTAATCAGCCCTATATTACCAATTACTTTAAATCAGGTAAAGATTACTGTCTCTCAGGTAAGGTAGAGAAGAATAACCGGGAGAAGCATTCCGGAAGGGAAATAATCAATCCGGTTCAGGAAGAATGGGAGGTAGACCGACCTCTTCATACCAGGCGGATTGTGCCGATCTATCCTCTAACCGGGGGTTTAAGCCAGCGGAGATTTCGGGAGTTTATTTATAGGGCAGTTAATAATCATGCTGAAGAACTCCAGGACTGGCTGCCGGAGAAAATTATTGAAAAATATGATTTTCCGGTACTATCCCGGGCCATCAGAGAGATTCACTTTCCCCATGATAGAGAAGGATATTTTAAAGCCCGTCAGCTGCTGGTTTTTGCTGAATTTTTTTTACTGCAGCTTAAATTAAAGCAGAGCAAAAAAAGGATTGCCGG
>SLJX01000081.1 GCA_007134885.1 Halanaerobiaceae bacterium | reverse complement strand
TGCTGCACAAAGATGTGGAGAAACTCGATGCCATCCCCGGGATTGTGCCAAGCCCCCTGGATTTCCCCGAGGGCTGCAAGTTCAACACCCGCTGCTTTTTAGCAGAGGAGAAGTGCCATGAAGAAGAGCCCCCGATTGAGGAGAGAGAAGCAGGCCATGAGACCCGCTGCTGGTATGTCGATAAACTACAGGAGCATAAGAAAAAGGTACGCGAGAGAGAAGAGGCTGAATCAGCCTAAACACTGCTGGAGGTGAAGAAATTTGGCAGCAGAGCAAGCACTGCTGGAGTTAAAGGATGTTAAAAAATACTTCCCGGTTAAGGCGGGAGTTTTAAAAAGAACGGTGGGTTATGTTAAGGCCGTTGATGGAGTTAACTTTTCCATCAAAAAGGGTGAGACCCTGGGGCTGGTAGGTGAGTCCGGCTGCGGCAAGTCCACCACCGGAAGGACGATCTTAAGACTATTAGAGGCCACCGAGGGAGAGATCTACTTTGAAGGGGAGAATATCCTGGACTATGATCGGAATAAGATGCGATCCTTAAGGAGACAGATGCAGATCATCTTTCAGGACCCCTATGCCTCGCTTAACCCCCGGATGACGGTGGCCAACATTATCGGAGAACCCCTCAAAATTCATAAGATGGTTAACGGTAAGAAGGAAAGAGACGAGAGGGTGGCCGAGCTCTTAAAAAAGGTAGGTCTGCAGCGGGAGCACATGAAGCGCTATCCCCACGAGTTTTCCGGAGGCCAGCGTCAGCGGATCGGGGTGGCCCGGGCTTTAGCCCTAAACCCCAAGCTGATCATCTGCGATGAGCCGGTCTCGGCCCTGGATGTCTCGATTCAGGCCCAGGTTATCAACCTGATGGAGGACCTGCAGGAGGAGTTTAACCTGACCTATCTTTTCATCGCTCACGACCTGAGCGTGGTCAAGCATATCAGCAACCGGATTGCCGTCATGTATCTCGGCAAGATAGTGGAGCTGGCCGATAAGCGGGAGCTATTCCAGAACACCCTGCATCCCTATACCCGCTCTCTATTATCAGCCATTCCGGTGGCCGACCCCACCTATGAGAAGGAGAGAATTATCCTGGAAGGTGATGTCCCCAGCCCGATGGATCCGCCTTCAGGCTGCCGCTTCCATCCCCGCTGTCCTGAAGCTATTGATATCTGCAGCGAGGTGGAGCCGGAGTTTAAGGATTACGGTGGAGGTCATATGTCCGCCTGTCATGTGACTGACAGGGAGCATCAGGCTGTATAGGTAATAGTTATCTGCTGTTTTTTTATATTACCGGTGATTAATTTTAATATTCAGGATTATATCTTTATGTGCCGGAAAATGCTGTATTAAAACAAAAACAGAAAAAATAATCAATAAAAAAAGCCCTTCCTTAACGGAGGGGCTTTTTCTGCTTCTTTTTCTGTTCTATAAACTGGTTTTCTAAGCGAGAAGCAATATCTTCAGGAACAAGAGCTTTTATTAAAATTCCATTCCGGGAGTATTCTTCATTTTCGACCGATCCTCGCTTGTGTATTACCTCAATTAAGCCAGCCTGTTCATAAGGCAGAAGGCCTGAAACTTCGACTAGCTTGCTGTAAATTATTTCTTCAAGACTGAGCAGCAGGGATTCTATCCCTGCACCATTCCGGGCAGAAATAAAATGAGCTTCGGGGTAACTGCTGGTCAGAAAGCTTTTTCTGTTTTCCGAAAGCAGATCAATTTTATTAAAAACCAGCATGCTGATTTTGTTTTCAACATCAAGATCATTCAGCACGTCTTTAACAATTTGAATTCTTTCCTCAACATTTTCCTGGGAACTGTCTATTAGATGGAGGATTATATCAGCCTGCCTTATTTCTTCCAGGGTTGCTCTAAATGAAGCAATCAGCTGGTGAGGCAGGTTACGAATGAAACCAACTGTGTCAGTAATTATAGCCTGTTTTCCTCCGGGAAGCTTAAAGCGTCTTAGAGTTGAATCCAGTGTAGCAAAAAGCTGATCGGCAACAGGTTTATCAGCTCTGGTAATCTGATTTAACAGGGTTGATTTACCAGCATTTGTATAACCGGCCAGAGCTATCATGGGATCTTCCCGTTCCTGTCTCTGCACATTACGTGTTCGAGAAATATCTTGGAGTTCTTTTTTCAGGCGGTGGATTCTATCATTGATTCTCCGGCGGTCTGTTTCCAGTTTCGTTTCACCGGGTCCTCTGGTTCCAATACCCCCACCCAGCCTAGATAGCTCGGTTCCCTTCCCAGTTAACCGGGAAAGCATATATTCCAGCTGGGCTTTTTCAACCTGAAGCTTACTTTCTCTGGTATCTGCATGCAATGAGAAAATATCTAAAATTAACTGAGTACGATCAATTATTTTAATATCAAGCATTTCCTCTAAATTACGCACTTGAGCCGGGCTTAATTCACAGTCGAAGATAACGAGGTTAACATCCAGTGTTTCCACGGCTCTTTTTAATTCTTCCAGTTTTCCTTTACCTACATAGTGAGCTGCGTTAAGATTATCGAGCCTATGAGTAATGATTCCCTCCACACTGCCACCGGCAGTTAAAGTTAATTCCTGTAATTCATTTAAAGAATTTTTTTCACTGCCAACCAGAAGAGCCTGGTCCTTAACAGTACTGGTAGAAAAAGTTTGATTTTTAATAGGCATCCCTCCAGAATCATGATATCTGTAAGCTTATTATAACAAAAAAATTATAAATTACAAATTATTATTCTAGAACTTGACACCTCTCTAATAAAATGATATAGTATATTTAAAATACCCATACTGGGTATTAATATTTACTGGGTATTGCTATATTTATGATGATTTTATTTTATATTTTAGTGAAATCAGATGAAAATTTCGGGAGGAATAATTATGAGCTCTTTAACCGGGGAAGACAAAAAAGCGTTAACCAATCGCCTGAAAAGAATTGAAGGGCAGGTTCGAGGCATTAATAGAATGATTGAAGAAGATAAATACTGCATTGACATTTTAACCCAAATTGCAGCAACCAGAGGAGCTTTAAAAAATGTAGGTTTAAAGGTTTTAAACAGACATGTTGAGGGGTGTGTTAGCAATGCGATGCAAGAGGGTGATAACAACGAGATAATTGAGGAATTGGTTAATACAGTTGACCGATTCGTTGATTAGTTAGCTATCTACCAAATAATTATTTTCCAGGTATTGCTGATAAAATAACTAAATACTGGAGGGTTAAAAGTGAGTGAGATAAATTTTATTGTTGAAGGTATGAAATGCGGACACTGTGCTGCAACAGTAGAAAAGGCTCTAAAGGACTTGCGGGGGGTTGAATCTGTTAAGGTAGATCTGGATAATGGCATTGCCAGAGTAGAATTACAGGATGAAGATACTGATATGGATAGATTTAAGCAGGCGGTTAAGGAAGCAGGTTATAAACTTGTCGGTACTAAATAAGTGACCTTAAGCAGCCATTTAAATTCTGCAGTTATTGATTTAAGTGGCTGCTTGTTTTTAGTAAACTTTTCTTTAGTTAGTAGCAAATCAACAAAATAATCATAAAAAATTGGTTTAAAGGGCTGAAAACTCACATTTAGGGTAAAATTACTTACAAATTAATTGGAAAATTTCCTGAGAATATAGTATAATAATATTGGTGTTTGTGAGATTTTAAAATATTTAGTTTTTAACATATTTAGTTGAAGTTAGGCAAATTAAAAATTTTAAATGGAGTGGCTGCCTATGGATAAAAAGCATTTATTTTTAATCTTACTTCTTTTTGTTTTTCTTATCACTTTCCAGGCTGCCCCAACCCGGGTGAATATCACAGAGCTATTTCTTGAAGAGGGCCCAGAAGCAGATCTGAAGTTTTCAGATCTGATACATAGCTTTAACACAACTAAACTCACAGCAGTATTCTCCAGGGGCCATGCTTCCGAAAAACCCGAAAATTTTAGCAGATTTCCTGCTGTTAATTATGTCGGTCAGGGATTGATGCAGATTGATCTGAAGGAAAAAGAGCTTGCCTGGGATATCGGGGAAACAGGAAAAGAAGGTCTGAGAGATATATCCCGGCAGCAGATTGATGAACGGCTGCAAACTGAACTTGAAAAAATTACGGGTGTAGGATTTCTTCAGGCTCTGGAAGAAGAACATCACACTTCTTCACTGCTGGATCAAATTGAAATTCATGTTGTGCGCTCGGGAGAAAGTCTCTGGACCATTTCCAGCAAATACGGTATAAATATTGATACCCTGATCGGTGCCAATGATATAAAAGATATGAATAGACTGATGCCTGGTGATGAACTAACCATACTGCCTGTCAAAGGTATATTATATAATATTAGCCCGGGAGAAAATTTCACTCAAATCGTCAGGAAATTTGAACTGGATCTAGAAGAAGTCAAGGAAGCCAATGATATATCTAATCCTGATAGCCTTAAAGCAGGTGACAGGATAATACTTCCAGG
>SLJX01000076.1 GCA_007134885.1 Halanaerobiaceae bacterium | reverse complement strand
TCTATAATCACACCAATAAAGGAAATTTTGTTGCGGTTATTTCCAACGGTACCAGGGTGCTGGGTCTGGGTGATATCGGTCCGGAGGCTTCAATGCCGGTAATGGAGGGCAAGGCGCTGCTCTTTAAATATCTGGGCGGTGTGGATGCCTTTCCCGTCTGCCTTAAGACCAAAGACCCCGATGAATTTATTAATATTGTGAGAAATATGCAGCCCTCCTTTGGAGGGATCAATCTGGAAGATATTTCGAACCCGGAATGTTTTTATATTTTGGATCGGTTGAGAGAAGAGTGCGATATTCCGGTGTTTCATGATGATCAGCAGGGCACAGCCTGTGTGACTCTAGCCGGGCTCATCAATGCCTTTAAGCTGGTCAACAAGGAGATCAAAGATTCCCGAATCAGTCTGATCGGGGCTGGAGCCGCCAATGTCGCCAGCATCCGGCTGCTACTGGCCTACGGGGTGCCGGCAGGAAATATTATTGTCTGTGACAGCCGAGGAATTCTCCACAAGAACAGGACAGATATCACTGAAGAGAAGAAGGATAAATTGAGGCTCTGTGAAATAACCAATAAGGAGAACAGGACCGGAGGAATTGCTGAGGCTCTGCAGGGAGCCGATGCCGTGGTCGGACTTTCAGCTCCAGGTCCCGATGTCATCAAAAGGGAATGGGTTGCCGAGATGGCCGAGGATGCTATCGTCTTTGCCTGCGCCAATCCCATCCCCGAAATCTGGCCCTGGGAAGCTGAGGAAGGAGGGGCGGCAGTGGTGGCTACCGGCAGGTCGGATTTCCCCAACCAGGTTAATAATTCTCTGGGCTTTCCTGCCATCTTCCGGGGAGTGCTGGAAGTAAACGCCAGCAGCATCTCAGATGAGATGTGTATTGCTGCTGCTGAAGAGCTGGCTAACTTTGCCGCAGAGGGAGGCCTTGATCCCGAGAAGATACTGCCGACCATGAGCGAAAGTGAGGTTTACTACCGGGTGGCCACAGCCACAGCACTGCAGGCTATTAAAGAGGGGCTGGCCCGGGAGGAAAAATCTGAAGAGGAGATTTATAATAACTCCCGGGAGATTATCCAGCAGGCTCAAAAACAGACTAGAGTATTGATGGAGGAAGGTATTATACCCCCCTTCGAGGAATAATGCTGCTGCCTGCAGGAATATTTATCAAGTATAAATAATGCTTATCTAACCAGTATGAATAATGTTTATAAAACCAGCTAAGTTTAGAAAGAAAAGCAGGAGTCCGGGAAAGAGCTCACAGGTTTCAAAAATTTTGCTTCAGAAAATATCTGGAGCCCGGGCTCCTGCCTCTTTGCTGCTGTCTTCTTTATAATAGGGTACAGTTAACCTTACCCATATGATAACCCTGGTAACTTACTGGCTCTGGAAGAAGGCTAATTTTCATGATGAAAAATTTCCTGCAATTATTTTAGCCAATCTAACATGCTAATTCGAGATATAACAATATAGGAAAGACATGTCTGCAATAATGAAGCCTGCTAAAGCTCCACAATTTCAACCCGTCTGTTCCTGGCCCGGCCTTCTTCAGTTGAATTGCTCATCACCGGTGCCGCAGGCCCAACTCCGACCGGAATTAGCTGCTCCTGATTTATGCCATAGACATTAACCAGCTCTGCAACTACCGCTTCTGCCCGGGCCTGGGATAGCCTTAAATTCATGTCATAGCCTCCCATGCTATCTGTATGTCCCACCACCAGATATCTCTGGGAGTGATTGTCCTGGAGGAAACCGGCAATGGTGGTCAAAGCCTCTTCTGATTCTGCCTTTACCCGGGATTCACCGGTATCGAAGAGAATATTATAAATGGCTATCCGTCCCTGGACTGCCAGTCCCTGCTGTAAGGCTTCCATGTTAACCATGTCCATCTCCATAGCTTCAAGCTCCAGGGTGACTATCTCATAATAAGTGTCCTCACTCTGTTGGGCCGCCCAGTGCCCTCTTCCTGCAGCAACGATCACATAACTATCTCTTTCTCCTGTCCTGACTTTGCCGACCAGATATTCACTCATTTCTCCGGGGAAATGAGTGTAGGAGAAGACCCTGGTTGCTAGTCCGCGGTCCTGCCGGTTTATCTTGAAATAATCGGAAAGCTTCTTCTCATCAATTTCTAGAGATTGAGGCTCTCTGGTGCTGAAGATAATCTGCCCCTGGATGTTTTCAATGGCACTCTCGAAGTTTCTGATAATCTCATAGGGAGAACGTCCTTCAGGAGCCTTGCACCAGAGGCGGCGGAGATTCCCTTCCTGAAAGATTACTGAAGTTTCATTTAAGATAACAGGAATTTCTTCAAAGCCGAAGAGGTCATCATAGATAATTTCACTGCCTTCATAGATAGGTATGATATCATCTTCAGCTCTGGCAGTTACTGTTAATGATAAAACTGTTAAAGAGAGGCCAATAATCAGCAGCAAGATGAATAATTTTTTTGAATTCTTCATGATAGTCCTCCTTTAATTTAATTTGGTATTTGATTTTACTTTTTGTACTAGAGTTATGTTTTCCGGACTTGTGTTTTGATTTCTGGATTGAAGATTGTTTTTCTTTGTTGCTTTCTTTGATGAGATAATATTAATAATATTAACCGTTAGGGGTTTTTGTCCTGCATAAGAATATTTATTTTGCTAAAATTAATATTCTTTTATCAGGGATAAGGAGATTTAATGCAGTTTGAGAACAGTTCTGATATGTTCTGGCTATAAATTTTTTATGACAAATTTATAATATTCATGTATATAGTTTCTTGTAAGTTGGGTTAGCAGGGGTTGTGAAAGTAGGGATTGGGGCTGCTGGAACTGGAATTTTAAAGGAGGGAAATAATTTTTCTCTTGATCCAGAGTACCATAATTGCCTGGGCCCAGGAAAAAGGACTTATCATACGATTATTCCTGGTTTCATAACAAGATATAACAGGCCAATCGGGCTTTTTGGAGTTATGGGAGATTTTATGCAGCCTCAAGGGCATGTACAGCTTATAATGAATATTGCTGATTGCAATTTAAACCCTTATAATATGATTTTACAAAGGAGAAATACTTATGGAATATAGTCTACCACTTTGGGTTGCCTCTTCTTTGCCTATTATAGCCCTTCTCTTTATGATTTCATACTTAAAAGTTGAATCAAGAAAATCAGCTTTTATTAGTTTTATTTTGGCTGCTGGTATAGCTTTAATATTATTTAGAATTTCTTTTGCTCAGCTTATTATTTCTATTCAAAAAGGCGCTGTCTTAAGCCTTTATGTAGTGTTAATAATAGTGGGAGCCATCTTTTTATATAACATAGTTGAAATTTCTGGTGGATTTAAGGCCATAAAAAAATTCATTGAAAATCTTCAAGGTGATAAAGATTTAATGTTTCTGGGTTTGAGCTGGGCTTTCTCGGGATTTATTCAAGGAATCACGGGATTTGGTGTTCCTATTGCAATTGTTGGATCTCTTCTAGCAGGCATAGGTTATAAGCCTATACCTGCTATGATGGCAGTACTTGTGGGGCATTCCTGGGCTATAAGTTTTGGTTCAATGGGATCTTCTTTTTTTGCCTTAACTCTTGTAACCCAACTAAACCCTCTGACCCTGGGTAAAATTCTAGCAGCATTTTTCTTTATTCCTGTGTTTTCTACAGGGATTTTTGTTGCCTATATTTATGATGGGTTTGAAGCTGTAAAGAGAAATATCAAGTATATATTACCTGCTGCATTTATTATGAGTTCAGTCCAGCTAGCTGCTGCGGCCTTGGAATTTCCTCATATTGGGGCTTTATTAGCCGGAATCTTTGGAACTGCTTTGTTTGTATTTTTAATTTACAAGAAAACTGATATTGATCTTAAAAAAGCAAACAGCAAAAATGTCATGCCCGTTTCAATTTCCCTATTGCCGTATGGTTTACTGGTTATTTCCGTATTAATATTTCAACTACCCTTTGTAAGAGGTGTTTTGCCAGAAATTCAGCTGGATTTTTCTTTCCCTGGATTTACCACAGAATTAGGCTACGAAGTACAGGCTGAAGAATCTTATTCTCCTATTGCTCTTTTTACTCACCCATTTTTCTTTTTAGTAATATCTTCATTGATCGGCTCTATTGTATATTTTAAAAACCAATATTTAAATTTTAAAAAGGTAAATGAAGTTTTCTCAAAAAGCTATAAAAAAGCCAGCTCCTCGGTATTGACAGTTTTTTTGTTAATGATAATGGCGCTGATCATGGATAATTCAGGGATGATTTTTATGTTTGCTGATGGTATGGCCAGAGTAAGTGGTGCTACTTTTCCTGTTATTTCTCCCCTTATAGGAATACTGGGAGCATTTTTAACCGGCAGCAACACAAGCTCCAATGTCCTTTTTGGCTCTTTTCAAATCAGTACAGCAAATATGTTAGGTTATTCTCCTTATGTTATTGCCTCGGTTCAATCAGTTGGGGGCTCTCTGGGGTCAGCCATTGCGCCGGCTAAAATTTTACTGGGAACCTCTGTAGTAGGGCTTATGGGAGAAGAGGGTAAATTAATTAAAAGGTGCCTTGGTTATACTTTGATTAGTGGTGTTTTGGTTGGAATAGCAGCTTTGTTATTAGAAATATTTGTTTTATAAAAACTCCTTGGGTTTTCCAGTAAGGAGATTTTGCCTGTTTTGCTAAACATTTATAAAAAGATAACAAGTTATCTAAAAGATATGGCTGTGTTTGGTAATATAAAAGATATGGTTAGTTTTAAAGCAACAGTAAGGTGACCAGGTTTAATTATTGCTATTTTACTTTATAAATTTAACCAGATTATCCTTCTCTTTGATTTATTTTATGGTTCAGCTGCGAAAAGTTATTTCACTGGCAATTTGATTAACAGGATGTCTGATATGATGGGGATTATAATTTTGAAATTTGATGATATCGACTTTATGCAGGACAATCATTTTATTACTTAATTATGATATAGTTTATGATATAGTTAAAATGTCAATTTGGTTAATTCAAAATTGATAGCAGACAGCTAATGATAAGTTTGCTATTTTTATTTGTCGAAAAATCGGGGGGAACCCGGTACCACCATGTTAGAATTTGCCCTAAAAAACAAAAAAATCTGTCCTTTCGGACAGCAAAAAAGCCTTATAATCCTTGATATATCAATGGCGGAGGGAGGGGGATTTGAACCCCCACACCTTTCGGCTTCACCGGATTTCAAGTCCGGCCCCTTACCAGATTCGGACATCCCTCCTCATACTCTTCTGACGGTTTAAATTTTACTATATTAATACCTGCCTGTCAAGACAGTCTGCCTGTTTTGCAGGTTTTTTTCAATTGATGCAGAACTCTAATAGTAAGCAAAAATTCACCGGATAGGAGATAAGTTTATTACAATTTTTCTTAAGAACAGTTTGAAGATGAGGAGGAATAGGTATGCAGTATTATCGCAAACTGGTAGGTGAGAGGATTTATCTTTCTCCCCTGAGCTATGAAGATGCCGAAAAATTTACCGAATGGATCAATGATCTGGAGGCTTCTCTGAATCTGGGTAATGCTCACCAAATTGTCAATCTCCAGGATCAGCAAAAGTTTCTGGAGGAGTTGAATGAAAAAGGTCATCATTTTGCCATTGTGGAAAAATCGCTGGATGAACTAATGGGGAGCTGCGGGCTGATGGATGCAGATCAGATTCATTCCACCGCTGAGCTGGGAATTTTTATTGGCAATAAAAAATACTGGGATAAAGGTTATGGCAGAGAAGCTGTTAACCTGCTGCTGGATTTTGGCTTTAATATTCTTAATCTCCGCAATATCATGTTGACAGTCTACCAATATAATCCCAGGGCAATAAAATGTTATAAAAAGGCCGGCTTTAAAGAGATCGGCCGGCGTCGTAAGGCCCGGCAGATTGGCGGCAGTTTTTATGACGAAATCTTCCTGGATATTCTGGTCGAAGAATTTAGTGAAAGTTATATTCTGGATAAAGTGAATTTATCCAGCGAATAGCAGAAATTTATCAGGTGAATAGCAGAAATGAAGGAGCGCATCCTGGCCATGGAAAATCAGGACCAGAATCCTTTACAGAAATCATACAAGGAGATATACGAGAGAGATAAACGCTACTCCATTCTGGATGGCATGTTCAGCCATGTAATGCTCACAGTATTTGGAGGCGCCTATCTGACCGGTTTTGGCCTGGCTCTGGGCATGGAACAGTATCAGATTGGTCTGCTGGTTGCCCTGCCGGCCCTGGCCAACCTGGTCCAGCTATTGGGTCCGCTGTATATTAGGAGGGTGGGAGGAGAGAAACAGGCCTGTCTCCTGGGAACCGGAATGTTCCGACTTAACTGGCTGATTATAGCTCTTTTGCCGCTGCTTTTCTACCTGGGGGCCAGTCAGTCAGCCATTATTACAATTTTTCTGGTACTGCTGGCTCTTTCCGGGGTCTTTGCAGCTCTCAGCAATGTTTCCTGGATGGGCTGGATCAGCAGCCTGATTAAAAGAGCTGAACGGGGGCGATTTTTTGGTCGCCGCAATATGTATACCGGGATTTCGGCCATGGTATCGGGTCTGCTGGCTGGTCTTATCATTGATAACTGGAGAGCTTTCTTTCCTGAATTGGAGATCTGGGGATTTTCTCTGGCCTTTCTGTTGGCCCTGGGCTGCGGTGTGGTTTCCTGGCTTTTTTTAAGGAAAATCAGTTCCGGGATTGCCGAGGGAGGTTCACTGGGAAAACCAGTCGAACTGGGTTTTTTGGAAAGTTTAAAGCTGCCCCTTCAGGATCAAAATTTTCGCTATCTGGTAACTTTCAGCATGGCCTGGGCCTTTGCTGTGGGGCTCTCTGCCCCCTTTTTCAGTGTTTACATGATTGTTGATCTTTCCATTCCCTTTACAGTGATCTCCCTACTAGCCCTGGTAAGTGGAGCAACCAATATTATCGGGATGAAGTACTGGGGTCAGTTTGTGGACAGAATTGGCAGCAAGAGCCTGCTCTATTATACCTCGCTGGGAGCTGCCGGGCTGCCTCTCATCTGGATAATGGCCGGACCTCAGAACTATAATATTCTCTGGGGAGTTAACTTTTTCGCGGGCCTGATCTGGTCCGGACTGGGCCTGGCAACCTCACTGCTGTTAATGCAGCTGGCCCGGGAGGAATATAAAGTTGCCTATTACGGCCTCTTTGCTGCAGCAACCGGTATGGCAGCAGCTGTGGCTCCTGTAGTTGGCGGAGTGCTGGCCGGACTGACTTCTGAAATGGCCCTTCAGCTAAATTTCCTGTATTTTGAGGGGCTGCATTTTATCTTTATCCTGACCTCTGTCCTGAGGGTTTTATCCCTGAGTCTGCTGATCCGGGTAGAACTGGAGGAACAGCTCAGCATCCAGGAGCTAGTAACCAGGGGGATGGGCGATTTTTATCCCCTGCAGCGTGTCAGACACCTGACGGTGATGGGTGTGCAGTCGGTAGAGAACCTAAACCTGACGGTCAGCAGAGGTTTGCTGTACTGGGAATCTCAGCTGGAGGATTTTTTAATTAAGAGCCGAAGGATCTGGGAAAATACCGGAAACAGAGCTGAAGAACTGGATAACAGACTGGAAGATATGGTTAGCCGGACTGAAGAAAAGGAAAGCTGGCTGCTGGAAAAAATAGCTGCCTTCTTCCAATGGCTGGATCAGCTGGGCGAAAATGATGAGCAGTAATGACTGAATGACTGGCGATAATGTCAAGATCTATGAAAAGCGGTTGAGAATGGGAGGTGAGAATATGCTGGCAGAACTTTATCAGGAACTGCTGGATTACTTGATAGTATTTCTGGAATATCTGCCAACCCTGATAACCGGTCTGGGAGTTTTTCTGGCCGGCTGGCTGACGGCTCTGCTGGTGAGAAAAATTGTCAGGATGCTGGTGCGGATGGCAGGAGTGGATGTGGCTATTTACCGGGTCTGGTACGGCAAGCTCAGCGAACAGGAACGTCGAACCCGAGAGAAAAGCTGGAGTCCCTCCCTGCTAATTGCCCAGGGGATTTACTGGTTGATTATTATTACCACCTTGATGCTAGCTGCCAATGTGCTGGGCCTGACAGCAGCAGCCAATCTGCTGGAAAGCTTCATCTCTTTTATTCCCGAGATTTTAATTGCAATTATAATTCTTTCTCTTGGCACCTTCATTGCTCGCCGGGCTGCCCGGCTCAGTGAAAACTTTGCCATCTCTCTGGGAGTGAAGTATGGCAGAGAGATTGGACTGGTCGTTAAATTCTTTATAATATTTATCACCCTGCTGTCAGTTTTTGATTACTTAAATTTTTTCAGTTTTATCTCGCTGGCCGGTTTCACCATTATTGCAGGAGCTATAACTGTTTCCCTCTTTATAATTCTGCTGTTCTGCGGCCGGAGAATTATTGCCTCCTACCTTTCTCACCACAGTTTGAAAACCTATCTTCGCCGGGGAATGCTGATTGAGTTTGAAGATATTTCCGGCAGGGTTCGGGAGATCAGAAATTTTGTTACGGTAATTGACAGCGGAGAGGACACTATTTATTATCCCAACCAGCTTCTCCTGGAAAAAAATATCCGCCAGCTCAAATACGAAAGAGAAGAGGATAAAACTAAGTAATTTGATGTAATTATTTAACATCCCGGGCCTATTATTTGACAAAGCAGGACCTATCAAGTACTATATTAATGAATGTATATTTAATAGAGTAATGAATATCAATAAGGTTTTTAGGGGAAGCTTAGATGGGTATTAAGGATTAATTAACAGGCTTTGCTTCCTGCAATGATCAGGAGGATTAAGAGATATGAAAATAGGCATACCCAGATCGTTGTTGTTTTTTTATTATTACCCCTTCTGGGAGGAGCTGTTTAAAGAGCTGGGTATTAAGGTAGTCGTTTCTGATCAAAACAATGAAAGAATAATGAATAAAGGTGTTAAATATTCCATTTCTGAAATCTGTGTTCCTATGAAGGTATATGTGGGCCAGGTGCTGGATCTGGTGGAACAGGGGGTTGATCTGGTTTATGTTCCCCGGATTGTTAGCATTCAGAAGGATGTGACCATCTGCCCCAAATTTCTGGGGCTGCCGGATATGATCAAATATTCCCTGGAGGGCATGGAAAATAGGGTTTTGACCCATAAAATTGAACAGGAGAGTGATGATATTTCGAACTGGAAGGATTACCAGATTTTTCTGGAAATTTTTGATATCAGCAAAAAGGAGCTTAAAAGGGCTCTAAAAAAGGCCAGTGAGAAATGGCAGGAGTACCGGGCGATGCACCGCAAGGGCTTTACCAGCGATCAGCTGCTGGAAGATGTCAAGCGCACTCCTGATACCGGTGATTTAACCATTGGAGTGCTGGGTTATGTTTATAATGTTTACGATAAATTTGTTAACATGGATCTGCTTGGCAAACTGCGGGAGATGAATGTCAACATTGTTACCTTTGAAATGATTGATGATGAAGTAATTCAGCGGGAGGTTGATCAGTTCGCACCCCGAAAAAAGATGTTCTGGGAATTCAGCAATAAACTACTGGGTGCCGGTTATCACTTTCTCAAATCAGATGAAATAGACGGAGTCATTCATGTCACCGCCTTCGGCTGCGGCCCGGATTCAATCCTGGGTCCCTTTCTTGATATTGATTCCGACAAATATGATACCCCCTTCATGACCTTAAGAATAGATGAGCAGACCGGTGAAAGTCATCTCTTAACCAGGGTAGAGGCTTTTGTTGATCTGCTCAGGCTGCAAAAAACCAAAGAAGCAAGAAAGTGTGAGAAGTAATGAAGGTAAGCTTTCCCTACATGGATAACCCGGTACTTTATTATAAATTGCTGGATCTGCTGGGGCATGATATAATTATTCCACCCAGGCCTACCCAGCATACCATAAACTTAGGCGTAAAATATGCTCCCGAATTTGCCTGTTTTCCTCTCAAGGTTTTGATGGGCACCTATCTGGAAGTTGAGAAGATGGGCGCTGATACAATTGTCACCAGCGGTGGTCATGGGCCCTGCCGGGCCGGGTATTACGGTAAACTGCACCAGAAGATTCTTGATAATGCCGGCCTGGATGTTGATATTATTGTTTTTGATGCTCCCAAAGACTGGCGGCCCTTTTTGCAGAATTTAAAGAAAATTAAGCTTGACAACTCCTGGTTTAGGGTAATGAGCGTTATCAGAACTGCCTATACCCTGGCTCATTCTATGGACAGGATTGAAAAATTAATTCATAAGAATCGGGCTCATACCCTGGAGCCCCGGGAAGTTTCCGATGCCTGGGAAGAAATTCAGCAGAAATATATGGGGATAGAAAATCGTCAGGACATTGCCGCGGTCGAAAAATGGGCCCGGGAAAGACTGGCCGGACTGGAATATAATTTTCCCACCCCGGATCAGAGAATCAAGATCGGCATCATCGGAGAAATTTATGTGGTGATGGAGGGTTCCACCAATAATGATATCGAGGAGATGCTGAATGAGTTGGGCTGCGAGGTGGAGCGCTCTCATTATATTTCGGAATATATCGACAGCCACCTGGTGCCCTGGAAATGGAAGGAATATCAACATATTTTAGATAAGGCCGATAATTATCTGGAGATAATGATCGGGGGTCATGCCAAACGCTCGATTGGCCACATAGTGGATTATAAGGAAAGAGGTTTTGATGGTGTAATACACCTCAAGCCCTTTGGCTGCCTTCCAGAACTGGTTTCTCAGAGCCTGCTCGACAGGGTTTCCGAGGATCTGGATATCCCAATTTTATCCCTCTCCATCGATGAGCAGATGGCTAAAGCCAATATGCTGACCAGAGTGGAGGCCTTTCTGGATCTGATAAAACAGAAGAAAGAGGAGGAAATAGCATGAATGATCTTTATATCGGTGTTGATATTGGTTCGGTTAGCATCAACATCGTAGGCCTTGATGACAGTAAAGATATGCAGTTTAAATTATACAAGCGTAACCCCGGTTCTCCGGTTGAGGTGGTTAAGGAGGGTCTGGCCAGCCTAAACAAAAAGCTGAAGGACCGCTTTAAAATTGCCGGAGTGGGAGTTACCGGCAGCGGGAGACAGCTGATTGGCTATATCCTGGGGGCTGATATCGTCAAAAATGAGATTACCGCCCATGCTACTGCCACCATCGAGCAGGTCCCTGATGTTAGAACTATCTTTGAGATTGGCGGTCAGGACTCCAAATTAATTGTCATTAATAATGAGATTGTTACGGATTTTGCCATGAATACCGTCTGCGCTGCTGGCACCGGGTCCTTTCTGGATCATCAGGCTGAGCGGCTGGGGGTAGAGATTGAGGAATTTGGCGATCTGGCCCTGCAGGCTACCAAGGATGTCAGAATTGCAGGACGCTGTACGGTTTTTGCCGAATCGGACATGATCTCCAAGCAGCAGTATGGTTTTACCAAGCCGGAAATAATCAACGGATTATGTGAGGCCCTGGTGAGGAATTATTTTAATAACCTGGTCCGGGGAAAAGAACTTCACCCCCGTTTTGTCTTTCAGGGTGGGGTAGCAGCCAATGCCGGCATCAAGGCTGCTATTGAGAAGGAGATCAATGACGAAGTTATAATTCCTGATAACCATGATGTCATGGGTGCTATCGGGATTGCGCTTTTAGCTCAGGAAGAGATGAGGGAGAAGGATGAGCCCAGCAGCTTTAAAGGTTTTTCCATTACCCATGATAATTTTGAAACCTCCAGCTTTATCTGTGAGGATTGTGCCAATGAATGCGAGGTTATTAGAATTCAGGCCAACGGCAAAACCATTGCCATGACCGGCGACCGCTGCGGTAAATGGGCCAGCGATCCCCGGGATATAGATGTCAAAGATGAGACCTCAGCCTGAAAACAGCTCAGCTCAAGATTCGACTCAATGTTTAAAACAGCTCGGCTCAGGAACCGGCTGACTGGCCGCTGCTTCTGGCTGTTAGTTCCTGTTCTTCTGACTGCCGGGGTGCCAGCTGGTCCTTATACTGCAGCTGATAGAGGTCATGATAGATGCCGCCCCGGGCCAAGAGTTCCTGATGGTCTCCCATCTCTCTGATTTTACCCTTATGCATAACGACTATGCGGTCAGCATGCTGGATAGTGGAAAGCCGGTGGGCGATTACAATTGTGGTGCGATTTTCAGTCAGCTTATAAAGGGCATCCTGAATCAGGAGCTCGGTTTCGGTATCGATATTGGAGGTTGCCTCATCCAGCACCAGAATATCGGGGTCATAGGCCAGGGTGCGGGCGAAGGCAATCAGCTGCTTTTCTCCGGCAGAGAAGGTAGAGCCCCGCTCCTGGACCTCATGTTCGTAGTTATTTTTCAGCCGGGATATAAAGCCGTGAGCGTTGACATATTCAGCAGCCTGTCTGATTTCCTCCCGGGAGATATCATCCCGGTGCAGGCTGATATTTTCGGCCACCGTGCCGGTAAAAAGGAATACTTCCTGGAGGACAACCCCGATGTGTTTTCTCAGTTCCCGGCGGTTAAAATCCTTGATATTGTAACCATCGACTGTTATTTCTCCCCGTTGAACATCGTAAAAACGGCTGAGAAGTTTGATCATAGAGGACTTACCGGCCCCGGTTGCTCCCACCAGAGCAACGGTTTCTCCGGGTTCAATATCGAGATTAATATCCCTCAAAACCCATTCGTCATCATCATAGCTGAACCAGACATTTTTAAATTTAACCCGTCCCCGCACTTCCTGAGGAAGCGGCACAGGCCGGGCGGGATTTTCTATTTCTTCTTCAGTGTCAAGGATGGTAAAAATCCTTTCAGCCGAAGCCATGGCAGACTGCAGGGTGTTATACTTTTCTGTCAGGTCGTTGATCGGCTGGAAAAAGCGCCGGATATAATCGGTAAAGGCATAAAGAATCCCAAAACTTAAAGTTGACTGCAGAACCCGGCCTCCCCCGTACCAGATCAGGATGGCCAGGGCCAGGGAATAGAGAAGATCCATCGATGGTCGGAAAATGGCATAGACCAGAATGTGCCGCATGGTGGCATCGTAATAGCTTTTGTTGATCTCTTTAAATTCCTGAAACTTGCGCTTCTGCTGATTAAAGATCTGAATAATTTCAATTCCCGAGATATTCTCTGAGATGGTAGCGTTGATCTTTGCCAGCCTGACCCGAACCTTGCGATAGGCCTCCCGGGCATAATAGCGAAAAATGATGGAAACCACCAGAACCAGCGGCATGATGGCAAAGGTTACCAGAGTGAGCTGGATATTCATGGCCAGCATGATAATAACGATTCCGGCCAGCATGAAAATATCTTTAAAAAGGGTGACAATAACCTGGGAATACATATCATTTAAGGTTTCGGTGTCATTGGTAACCCGGGTAACCAGCCGCCCCACAGGGTTTTGGTCAAAATATGAAAGGGACATATTCTGAAGATGGGAAAAGATTTCCTGGCGCATGTTGTAAATAATCTGCTGGCTGGTTTTGTGCAGTAGATAAACCTCCAGATAATGAAAACCGAAACCAAAAAGCATGATTGTCAGGAGAAAGAGGGCGATTCTGGTTATTCCAGCAAAGTCCTGCTCCCGCATTTCAGCCAGCTCTTCAGCTGAAAGAATGCGAGCCGGATACTCCTCCTGATTGACTTCAGCAGAATAATTTCCGGGCTCACCGGTTACCGCAACAGTTTCAGGATTGGGGGTAAAGGTAGGAATCAGGAAATAATTTCCTTCGTGCCTGATAAATTGATAGCGCTCCCGATCGGGGTAATCACCCTCCAGCTGATTCTCCCGGGCCAGATAGAGGCCATCCAGCTCCAGATACTCCACCTCTTCCGGGGGAGGCTCGTTAAAGACCACCTGGGGAAGGTTCATAACATTGATATGGTCATCAATAGCCAGGCGGATCAGGTAGGGCCGGGCCAGCTGCACGGCAGTAACCACCAGCAGCAGGAGAATACAGAGCAGCAGGATTTTCCAGTAGGGACGAGCATAGGTTAATAATCTTTTCATTAGCCGGGAGTCATAGGCTTTACCCAGCTCTTCTTCTTCGCGAAAATCTCTCATCCTGCTCCTCCTTTCCTAGCTTTCTTCCAGTTTTTCTTCCAGCAGCTGCTTCTGATAGATATCATAATAGAGACCTTCTTTTTCCAGCAGAGATTCGTGGTCTCCCCTCTCAATAATCTGTCCCCGGTCCAGCACAAAGATTCGGTCAGCATTTTTAATAGTGGATATTCGATGGGCGATCAGGATTGTGGTTCGCTTTGCCATGATGCTCTCCAGATTCTGAAGAATTTCTTCTTCAGTTTTGGTATCGACAGCCGAGAGAGAATCATCCAGCATTAAAATCTTCGGCCTTTTAATCAGGGCCCGGGCCAGAGCGACCCGCTGCTGCTGGCCTCCGGAAAGGGTTACTCCCCGCTCTCCCAGAATGGTATCAAAACCGTGGGTAAAATCTTTGATATTTTTGTAGACACAGGCTTCACGGGCTGCCTGCTCAATCTTTTCCCTGGGAGTCTCAGGATCGTGAAAGGCAATATTTTCTGCGATGGTGGTGGAGAAGAGGAAATTATCCTGAGGAACATAGGCCATCTCCTCCCGGATTACCCTGAGAGGCACTTCCCGGATATCATGGCCGTCAAGGTAAATCTCTCCGGGGTCGGTGTTGTACATTCGTAAAAGCAGCCGGGCGATGGTGGATTTGCCCGAGCCGGTCCGTCCCAGAAAAGCAACAGTATCGCCGGCAGCAATTTCTAGATTAATATCCTGCAGCACAGTTTCATCATCTTTAGAATAGGAAAAGGTCAGATCATCAAAGGTTATTTCTCCTCTCAGCTCGCTGATATCAAAATCAGTTCCGGGGAAATCATAGATATCAGGCTCTTCTGCAAAGATGGCATTGAGCCGATCCAGAGAAGCCCGGCCCCGCTGAATAATATTGATAACAAAGCCCAGAGCCATCATTGGCCAGGTCAGCATGCCGAGATAGCTGATGAAGGCCACAAAATCTCCCAGGGAGATGGTGCGCAGGATTACCAGTCTTCCACCATACCAGATAACCACCAGAAAACTGAGACCGGAGAAGAACTGGACCAGCGGACGAAAAAGCCCCCAGGTTTTGATGAGATCGACATTGCGGAGAAAGTTATTTTTGTTGCTGACCTCGAATCTTTCTACTTCTTTTTTTTCCCGGGCAAAGGCCTTGACTACCCGGATGCCGGAAAAGTTTTCCTGAGCTTTATCACTGAGGTTGGAAAAGGCTTCCTGCACGCTTTTGAATTTTTTATGAATAATCTTACCAAAGTGGACTGAAACCAGCGAGATAAAGGGCAGAGGAATTAAAGCCATCAGAGTCAGACGAATATCGATGGTAAAAATCAGAATAGCGATGGTAGCTATTGTTAACAGGATGGCATCGGCCAGCATCACCACTCCCGGTCCTGTTGCCCGGCGGATAGCGTTGATATCATTGGTGGCATGAGCCATCAGATCGCCTGTTTTTTGATGCTGAAAGTAGGAGGGAGAGAGCCGCTGGAGATGGCTGTAGAGGTCATTTCTCAGATCCCTTTCCAGTTTACGGGCTGTTCCGTTGATATAAAGCCTCCAGAGGAACCTAAAAAAAGCTGTACCTCCAGCTACCAGAATAATAAAAAAGGCGTATCTAACCAACCCGGCACCATCCAGCAGACCTTCCTGGAGGTCATCGGTAAAAAGCCTTAAAATCTGGGGGATAATAAGCTGGAGAATATCAACCAGGGCCAGCCAGACAACTCCCAGCAGATAGCGTTTTTTATATTTTAAAAAGAAATATTTAAAATCATACTGCTGCAAGGGTAAAACTCCTTTATTTTTGCAGTGGTAAACCGGCCTGAAGACAGGCCGGTGCTGATATCAAAGCTATTAAGCTCATTATATAAAATTAACTTCTTATTATTTATCTTTAGATAATCCTAAATCATTGGTTGAAATTCAAGGTGTAAACCATTTTGGTGTTACCAATATACAACCTGTTCCCGGTAGTAACCCTGATCCTTCTGATCAAACTCGTCCTCAAGGTTGGTCTA
>SLJX01000012.1 GCA_007134885.1 Halanaerobiaceae bacterium | reverse complement strand
GTATCATTTTCAGCTCCCAGAACAAACATTCCGTGTACCAGAATATTGCGCTTTTTGATCTGCTGAATTGCCCGGCTGATGTCCACCAGTTTCTGCGGCTTACCGTATTCTTCCAGAGCAGCTGGATTGAAGGATTCAATTCCCAGATGGAGCCGTTTGCAGCCGGTCTGCTGCATTAAATCCAGGATTTCTTCCTGCTGATAAACCATAACCTCTTCCTGGGTGGACCATTCCAGATTAAGTTCCGCCTCTTTCAGAGCGGTTAGAAACTCTCTGGCCCGCCGGGAATTGGCAGAAAAATTGTCATCCACCAGAAAAACATGCTTGCCGTTGAGATGGGGATCTCCGGTTATTCTCTCCAGATCATCAATCACTTTGTCTGCGCTACGATAACGAATCCGACGGCCAAACATCCTGACCACCGAACAGAACTCACAATCATGGGGACAGCCCCGGCTGGTCTGATAGGGGACATAAGGGCTCCGCTGATAATTTTTTATTAAGGAAAAATCGGGACCGGGAATGTTATCCAGATCAACAGTCCCGGCAGGCTCATTATGATAAACCGAATCGTTTTTTTGATAGGATATTCCCTTGATGCTAGACAGATCTATATCGGAAAGGCTGGCCTGACTGCTAAAGTTGTCAACGAGATTTACCAGAGTGTTTTCACCCTCGCCCCGGACAACTATATCAGCACCATTATTTAAAGCTTCTTCCGGTTTCATGCTGGCATGGACGCCCCCCATGATGATGGGCGCGGAGGGATTTATCTCCTTTATTTTTGCTGCCAGCTGATAGGCTCTCGGAGCCAGGCTGGTAAGGGTGCTTATTCCTACGAGATCTGCCCGTCTGATATCATCCCAGTTAATTGAGGCAAAGTTTTCGCAAAAGATGCGAACATTAATCCCCAGCTGCTGGAGAATTGCTCCCAGGATGGGAAGTCCCAGCAGAGGCATTTTCACCGAACTGAAAAAATTAAAACCCGGGGTTTTAGGTTCAATCAGAACTGCATTTTCGACTTTCATTTTGCTGCTCCTCCCTGTTTATATGATCACTCTTCTTTTATAATGATTTATCTTGAAAAATAGCAGGTAAATTCTTCATGTGTTGTTGTGCCCCAGAGGGGCATGGTGGTTTATCTTGAAAGTATGATATTTTATTTTCATCTATTGTTGTGCTCCTATTGTTGTGCTCCGCAGGGGCATTGTAGTTTGCCTTTTTAAAATAACTCTTTCTTATCGCTGCTTCCTCTGTATTTTAGACACTCTCACTGCTTAATGCTTTCCCTGTATTTAATTAAATTTTACTGTTTATTACTTTGTCTGTTTTTTTAATCATTCTGTGTGATTATTTTCCTCTTCCCATAATAACTTATCCTACTTATTGGTTCATAAATTATATCAAATTATCAGTAATTTATCAATATAAAGTAATTTTTCACAAGTTTTCTTGCATCCTTTTAGAAATTACTCTTTTGCAAAAATTTTCCTGATCACCAATCATCTTTTCTGGAAATAATTGTTTCAGAAATCATTCAGAAACCAGGTTAAACCAGGTCGATACGGATCGGTTAGAGCTGCAGGCAGTAGTCCCGACTGCCAATTTATCGGCAAAAAAAGCGATTTGCAGTGCTAAGGTTTGGTTTGGTTTGTCAAAGGATTACAATAAAGATACTTTGTGATATAATACAAAGCAAAATAATCGGGTAATGGTTTAGAAAAATAAAAAAATAGGAGAAAAAAAGAAAGCAAAGATAGAAATAAAGAGACAAATTTTGGAGGTATCGGATTATAATTATGAATGAATTTACTCTGCCAGAAGAATTACCTCAAAATAACTGGTATAAAGCTATCGACAGAAGAATTTCCCGACGCAGATACCATGATACTCCCCTGACCAGGCAGGAACTTGACGAGCTTAAAGAGGATATTGCAGAACTGGATAACTGCCTCTCCTTCAGCCGAATTGTCTTCAGCCAGGAGGGATTTTCTCAGGCGGTAAAAACTCTGCTCGGTTCCTACGGTCTGGTTACCGGAGCCAGCAGCTTTGCTGCCATCTTGGCCGATACTCAGGCAGATAGTTTTAGGGCAAATGTGGAAGCCGGGATGCTGGGTGAGGCGCTCATCCTGGCAGCCACCGCTCGAGGCTTGAATACCTGCTGGGTTGGTGGCATGCTGAAGAAAAGCGAGATTAGAGAGCGCCTGAATCTCGGTCATAATGAAGAAGTTCTGGCCATAACCCCCCTGGGAATAGCTCACAATAAACCCACTCTTGCAGAAAAATTACTTAAAAGGGTAATCAGTTCCCGCAGCCGCAAACCTCTGGAGGAGCTGGTGGAAAAATACCAGCCAGAGAGTTACCCGGACTGGGTTAATACCGCTCTGGAATCGGCCCGGCTGGCTCCTTCAGCTGCCAATCAGCAGCCCTGGCGGTTTGAGGTTTATCCCGATGCCGGGAAACTGATTTTGAGATCCAGCAGAGATAATAAGAAACACGGCATCTCGCCCTACCTGGACTGCGGTATAGCCCTGCAGCATCTACTGCTGGGTGCTGAAAACAGCCTCAGCCGCCAAAGAAGCGATTGGAATGATGAAACTGCTGATATTAAAACATCCAGGAAACAGAAACGCCCGGTCTATATCCTGCTTGAGCCCCCGGCTGTGGCTGAGGTGTTTCTCAGCTCAGGTGAGTAAGGCCAGTATATTTGAGTGTAAATATTTGAGTGTAAGAAAAGAAAGGCCCCTGGTATTACTAAAACTACCAGGGGCTTTACTTATTGGTTATTTGTTATTATCTATCAGTGATAATTAAACAGCAAATTTACATTTAAAATTCTTTTGTTTCACTTGTTTCCTGACCATCGGTGTCTGTCACTGTTAAACGAACACTATTTGCATCACCGCGAGTGCGGAGGTTGTGTTCACCGGAAGCATCTTCGCCACTTACTGAAGTTGTTTCCGTATCAACTACATCACCATTATTAAGCAGCTCACTTTTCACTTCATCAAGTGCCCCATCTACATGAGAAACTGTCCATTCAACATCGGCGCGATCCCAGGGGCCGCTGGAGCGGGTAGTAATATCAAATTCTTCTATTACAGGATTAGCTAAATCTTCATCTTCTTCTTTATCTAAAGTAGTGAACTCTATAACTTCACCCTCATCTGTACCAGCATCATTCTCCGCTACAGCTTGAAAATAATAAATGGTTTCCGGATCAAGTTCATCGATGGTGGCTTCAAAAGTAGCTGTGTCTGCTAAATTTTGCTTGCCTGTCTCCCGGGAATCACTAAATTCTTCATTATCTGCCCACTTAAACCAGACATCTACCGAATCAGCACCTCCAAGATCAGTTACTTCCCCTTTCAAATCAGCGCTGGTATCAGTAATATTGTCAGCTTCTCTGGTTTTTACTTTCGGCTTCTCCAGCTCATCCTCTTCATCATCTCCATCATCAAAAGCTACCGCTTTATCAGCTCTAACCAGTCCATATCCCTGATGTTCTTCATCCAGGCCGAGGTCTTCAACAGTTTCCTGTAAAATCCCTCTAATTATTTCATTATCTCCCAATCCAGCACCTTCAGCATCCCAGACCAGAGCAGCAACACCGGCTACATGAGGAGCTGACATGGAAGTACCGCTATATTCATCATAATCATCTCCAGGAACTGTGCTCAAAACATCTACACCCGGCGCTATCAATTCAACTTGAGAGCCGGTACTGGAAAAACTTGCTCTATTATCATCTTCATTAGAGGCAGCTACCGCTATAACATCTTCATAAGCTGCAGGATAGCCTACATTATCGCCTCTTCCTCCGGGATTTCCGTCATTACCGGCAGAGGCTACCAGCAAATGGCCGGCTTTATGAGCTTCTTCTACAGCTTCCCTTAGTGTGTCCGAGTCTCCCCCTCCTAAACTCATATTGAGGATGGGGACTCCATTTTCTACAGCCCATTCTATCCCTTGAGTCACTGAACTCCAGGAGCCTCCACCATCATCATCCAATACTTTAACCGCATAAAGATCGATCGCGGGACCAACTCCCACTACACCAATATTATTATCAAGTGCCGCTACAGTACCGGCCACATGAGTGCCGTGACCGTGACCATCAGTCCAATCATCAGGATCCTCATCAACTGTGTTAGTGCCATCCACAGGTGCTGGTAAACTTTCATGTTCATCATCTATACCGGTATCCAGAATAGCAACTCCAACGCCTTCTCCCATGGCTTCGGCCCAGGTCTCAAATTCATATTCCTCCTCACCAAAAACTCTATCAATACCCCAGGGTACCGTTTGATGAGCCACCACTTCCGCATTGGGTTCTACATATCTTACTATTTCGCTATTCTCCAAATCTGCAAAGGCATTTTCCGGTATGTTAATTTCCATGGCATCAACAATATTAAAGCTCCTCTTTACTTCTCCCCCCAAATTTCCTATCAGCTCTTTTTCTGCTTCTCCGGGAGAATGGGTAAAACCT
>SLJX01000184.1 GCA_007134885.1 Halanaerobiaceae bacterium | reverse complement strand
CTGAAAATAAATTAAAGAGCTTTTGCGCGCAAATACTTAAAAATAATCGATTATTATAAGTTTTGATAATTAATTAAAAAATTAAAAAGGATTTATCAACTAATTCTCTAATTATATAATCAACATAGCTGTCAAAACATTATTTCATAGGATGAAACGCACTTCATTTTATGGATAGAGTGAAAGACATTGCATTTCAGGATGAAACGCGCTTCATTTTATGGATAGATTAAAAGACATTGCATTTCATAGAAAGAATGAAATTGAAAATGAAATGAAAGAATGAAATGGAAATATGAAATTGAAAATGAAATGAAAGAATGGTACGAAAAAATAAAACACCCTGCATTTAATAGAAAGATTAATATACACATAATTTCAAAGAAGAAACTCACTGACAGCATTTATGAACTTTCAACATTTTTCTGCTGCTACCTTTTCAGCTGACATCTGCTAACACTTTCTCACCAGCTAATATTTTGGTCTATCTTGGATAGATATCCCTTGACCTGAGAGAAGGATAGCTGGAAAATATTATTTTTGGCTGGAGGTTGATGGAGATCAAAGAAAAACCGGAGCAACTGGTGAAATCAGTTGATAGATCACTGCAGATTTTAGAAATTATCACTAAAAGCGGGAAACCTCTGGGGGTTACCGAGATAAGCAGGAAAACTGGGATTCACAAAAGCACGGTTTACCGGCTTTTAAGCACCCTGGGTTATCGCGGCTATATTTCTCAGGCAGATCAGGATGATAAATATACAGTTGGCCTGAAACTTTTTGAAATAGGAAGCATTGCCATTAATGATCTGGATCTCAGGCAGTCTGTTGCTCCTTATTTAGAAAAATTGATGGAACTGACGGGAGAAACAATTCATCTGGGGGTTCTGGATAATGGTGAAGTTGTTTATATAGATAAGTTTGAGAGCCAGAAAACTATCCGGATGTATTCGAAAATAGGCAAGCGGGTTTATGCTCATAGTACAAGTCTGGGAAAGGTGCTCCTGGCTTTTTCTCCCGAAGAAATTTTAGAACGGATTATTCAAACCCAGGGGCTTCCGCAAAAAACAAAAAATACCATCACAGACCCGGATAAACTTAAAAATCATTTAACCAGGATTAGCCAGCAGGGATATGCAGTAGATGATGAGGAAAATGAAATCGGGATAAGGTGTATTGCCGGTCCGGTCTTTGATTTTCAGGGAAAAATTTTAGCTGCCTTCAGCATTTCCGGACCTGCTATCAGAATTACCCAGGAAAAAATTGAGGAGTTTAAAGAGCTTGTTTGCAGCTATTCCCAAAAAATATCCGGAGCTCTGGGTTATAATGGCGAGATGAGGTGTTTTGATGGCAGAATTTGAGAAGTTTAATTTTAAAAATAAAGAAGAACTGCTGCAGAAAATAGAAGAACTGAACCTTAAGCAGTCTGTTTTCTGGTCTGATGATCTTAAAATACTGCAAACAGCCCTTGTTAACGATAGGCTGACCATACCAAACAGAATGGCAGTTCACCCCATGGAAGGCCTGGATGGCAGGGAAGACGGTGCGCCCGGCGATTTGACAAAGGCAAGATATTTAAATTTTGCCCGGGGAGGAGCCGGCCTGATCTGGTGGGAGGCTACTTCTATTGTTCCGGAAGGCAAAAGCAACAAAAATCAGCTTTACTTAAATCCTGAAAATAAAGATAAATTTGCCCGGTTAGTAGCTGAAGTTAATGAAACGGCCGAGAAGGTTAATGGTTACAGGCCGCTCAATTTCCTGCAGCTAAATCATTCCGGCAGATATTCAGCTCCTGTTAACAAAAAGATGCCCCTGTTTTTGTTCAATGATCCCTACAGTGATGAGAAAGCCGGGATATCAGAGGATAACCAGCCCGTTAAAGATGATTATCTGGAAAAACTAAAAGACAAGTATATAACAGCGGCCAGGCTGGCAGAAGAGGCAGGTTTTGACGGGGTGGATATTAAAGCCTGTCATAGATATTTGCTTTCTGAACTCCTGGCTGCCTATACCAGGGAAGGCAAATTTGGCGGCTCCTATGCCAACAGGACCGAACTCCTCAGGTCGATAGTGACGGAATTAAAATCTTTACTCCCGGATTTTCTTATCGCCATCCGTTTAAATGTTTATGACGCTATTCCCTATCCCTACGGCTGGGGGGTTGACCGGGAAAACCAGGAAATACCGGATTTAACTGAACCGGATTTAACTGAACCGGTTAAACTTGTTCAAGCGCTGGCTGAGGAAAATGTTGAGATATTCAGCATTACAGCAGCTGATCCCCGGATCCATCCTCATATTGTGCGCCCTTTTAACAATCCAATTAAAGGCGGAGCTCAGCCTCCAGAGCACCCCCTGGAAGGCGCAGCCAGAATGTTTACTTTAACAGCAGAGATAAAAAAGGAGATTCCAGACAAAATTGTCCTGGGTGCGGGCTACAGCTGGCTGAATCAATTCTTTCCCAATGTAGCTGCCGGCAATCTGGAAAATAAAAGAGCCGACCTGGTAGGAGTTGGCAGAATGGCCTTTGCCTATCCTGATTTTGCCCGTGATATTCTGTCAGGGGAACAGCTGAGAAAAGAGCAGGGATGTATTGCCTGCAGCAAGTGTTCAGAATTAATGATAGCAGGTGGTCCCACAGGCTGTGTGGTTAGAAAACAAAAACCATATCGGGAACTTTACCAGAAAAAGGTGAAAGGAAAAGTGGAATAACCCGACAGAACCGGTCTTAGTTCAGGACCCAGCTATCCTAGAACTATTCAGGCAAAATTATCCTGGGTGTGAATATTTTAGCAAGCTGGAGCAAATAAGCAAGCTGTTGCAAATAAGCAAGTTGGAGTAAATAAGTAAACATGACTATTAAATCTATTCAGGAGATAAATATTTAAGAAAATGAACATTTTAAGGAGGTGAAAAGGAAGGATTAACAATTAGCTAGTGAAGATTTTCTCATCAGCCAGAAAAAGCTGTCAGGAACTGGCAAAAGCCGTCAATAGTTAACAAGAACTGTCAAGAGTTATCAAGGTTTTTAAGAGCTGTCAAGGTTTATCAAGAACTGTCAAGAATTATCAAGAATTTCAAGAGCAGTCGAGATTTAACATGAAATGTCAAGAGCTATCAAGGTTTTCAAGAGCAGTCAAGATTTAACATGAAATATCAAGAGTTATCAAGGTTTTCAATAGTTATCAAGGTTTTCAAGAGCTGTTAAGAGCGGTCAAAAGTTTTAGAGTTTTCGAGATTTATCGTGAGCTGAAAAGAGCTGCAAAGCAAATCGCAAAAAATTTAAGGGGGAAAAGATAATGACCAGAAACAAAATTTTTACAGTTTCTCTGATAAGTTTGCTCTGTCTGGTAATTGCCTTTGCCGGATTCAATACTGCTGAAGCTGCTGATGCTTTTCCCGAAGAAGACTTTGAGCTGATCATTCCCTGGCCAGCTGGTGGTTTCACCGATGTGGCTGTCCGTCCGATAGCGGACTGGCTGGAAAATTATTTTGGAGTTGGTGTAGTGGTAAATAATATTGAAGGTGGCGGCGGAGTTATAGGTTCAAAGGCTATTGAAACCGCTGATCCTGATGGCTATACTTTTGGCACAACTTCTATTTCTACCATAACAGCGAAATTGACTTCTCCCGATCCCCCAGACATGGATAATGTTGAGGCTATAGCACAGATTTTTACCAATCCTGCTACTCTGACAGTTCATGCTGACAGTCAATGGGAGTCTTTAGAAGAATTTGTAGAGTATGCTCAGGAATATCCGGGAACCTTAACTGTGGCCAACACAGGTATAGGTGCCAGTGTCCATATATTTGCCCTGGCCTTTGAGCAGATGGCTGATATCAATGTGGTCCATGTGCCCTATGAAGGAGCTGCTCCGGCAACAACCTCAATCCTGGGTCAGCATGTGGAAGCAACTATGAATACCTTACCTGATGTGGCTGATCATGTCCGGGCCGGCGATTTGAGAATGCTGGCAATTGCCACTGAAGAAAGACATGAAGATTTCCCTGAAGTACCAACCTTCCGGGATGAAGGCTATGACTACACCATGGGTAATTACACCGGTTTTCTGGCTCCTAAAGGGGTAGATCAGGCTAAAATTGAAGTATTAGAAGCTGCTGTTGAAGAGTGCATAACTCAGGATGAAGAGATCAGAGAATTCTTATTTGATCAGGGATATACTCCTGAATATTTAGACAGTGAAGCTTTCAGGGAAAAAATTACCGAAATTGATCAGGAAATTGACAGACTGGTCGAAGAGGGGTTAATTGATATTGAAGTTGAATAGTCAGCTTTCTACCTGGTTAGCCAGGTCATCCGGGATTTCCGGTTTTCTCTTCAAAAATCTTTGCCGGTAATACCGGTAAAATTGTAAAATCACCATCAGGCGCTGTGCTTTGCTTTGAGAGCGCAGCGCCTTGTTTATCAAAGGGGTGGGGCTGTGAATTTATTAAAAATGGTATTACAGAGATTGATTAAGAAAAAAGATTTTTATG
>SLJX01000097.1 GCA_007134885.1 Halanaerobiaceae bacterium | reverse complement strand
TGGTCGCTGATGATGGAATTGAAATCATCACTGAAGATCCCAAATGGCCGCTGACCAGGGTTGAATACAGTAACTTATCTTATCCCAGGCCAGAAATCCTGATTAAGTAAATAGAATTTATATTATTTAGCATGGTTAAGCTATCCAGAAGATATTAAGTTTAATGGAACTTCTATTATAAATTTTATTATTCAATCTATTTGCAAAGTACGACTGGATTAGATATAATTAAAATGCAAAATATAAATAACTGAAAATTATTTTTTTTGAAATATATGTTGTCCGGTTGTCTGCACAGGCTGCAGCTTCTCTCGAAGGAGGTTACATAAAAAATGTTAGAAAAGTTAAAGGAACGGGTCTGGAAGATGAACCTGGAACTGCCCCGCAATAATCTGGTTGCCATGACCAGCGGAAATGTTAGCGGGAGAGATCCAGAAAAGGATCTGGTTGTCATTAAACCCAGCGGAGTTCCCTATGAAGAAATGGAAACAGAGGATCTTGTGGTGGTTGACCTTGAGGGGAATATAGTCGAAGGTGATAAAAAACCCTCCAGTGATACAGACTCCCATCTTTATATTTACCGTCATCGCCAGGATGTCAGGGGAGTCGTTCACACTCACAGCAATTATGCCACCAGTTTTGCAGCCCTGGGTCAGCCTCTGCCGGTATGTCTGACAGCTATAGCAGATGAATTCGGCGGTGATGTTCCGGCCGGCCCCTATGCACCGATTGGAGGAGAGGAAATAGGGGAAGCCATAATAGAAAATATCGGCAGTTCCCGGGCAATATTACTGAAAAATCACGGTGTTTTCACCATCGGTGACAGCCCGGAAAGCGCTTTAAAAGCAGCTGTTATGGTTGAAGATGCTGCCAAAACAGTGCATCTGGCGATGTTAAAGGGCAAACCAGAAAGACTGCCGGAAGAAGAAGCTAAGAAGGCTTATGAACGCTATCAAAATCGTTATGGTCAATAACAAGGGGGGAAGCTAGTGAAGGATACATATTCAATAGGCATTGATTTTGGAACAGAATCAGGCCGGGCTGTGCTTGTCAGGGTTAGAGATGGAAAGGAAATAGCTTCAGCCATATATGAGTATTCCAACGGTGTGATAGACAGCAGACTGCCGGTAGAAGAGGAGGTTCCTCTGGGCACAGACTGGGCCCTGCAGGACCCCTCTGATTACTTAAAAACATGCTACGAAGCTATTCCCCGGGTGCTTGAAGATAGTCAGGTAAACCCTGAAAACATCATAGGTCTGGGCATAGATTTCACCTCCTGCACCATGCTGCCTGTGGATGAAGAGGGCAGCCCTCTCTGCTGGAAGGAAAACTTCAAAACCAATCCCCATGCCTGGGTTAAGCTCTGGAAACATCACGCTGCCCAGCCTCAGGCCACTAAGCTAAACGAAATTGCCCGGGAGCGGGGAGAGGATTTTCTCCAGCGTTACGGCGGCAAAATCTCTTCTGAATGGCTTATACCTAAGATCTGGCAGATAGCAGAAGAGGCACCTGAAATATACGATGCTGCTGATAAATTTATGGAAGCTGCTGACTGGGTGATCATGCAGTTAACCGGAGTTGAGAAAAGAAATATTTCAGTCACAGGATATAAAGCCATCTGGAGCAGAGCAACCGGTTATCCTGACAGAGAGTTTTTTGCAGCCCTTGACCCCAGAATGGAAGATCTGGTTGAAGATAAACTTTCAGAAGAAATTTATAACCTGGGAGAAAAAGCCGGCAATTTAACTCCTAAGATGGCTGAAAAATTAAAGCTGCCCCGGAGTGTAGCAGTGGCTGTGGCCAATGTGGATTCCTTTGTCTCGGTACCGGCGGTTACAGTCAGTGAGCCGGGTAAAATGGTTATGGTAATGGGAACCTCGATCTGCCATATGGTTCTTGACAGGGAAAGACATTTTGTGGAAGGCATGACCGGCTGCATTGAAGATGGCATCCTTCCCGGTTTTTATGGCTATGAAGCAGGTCAGTCCGCTGTTGGTGATATTTTCGCCTGGTTTGTTGATAACTGTGTGCCGGAAGAATATCAGGCTGAAGCCCATAACCAGGGGATCTCAATCCATGAACTGCTGGAGAAGAAAGCTGCCAGATTAAAACCGGGAGAATCAGGCCTGTTAGCGCTGGATTGGTGGAATGGCAATAGATCCATTCTGGTCGATGCTGATTTAACCGGTTTAATCCTGGGGATGACGTTAAACACCAGCCCGGAAGAGATTTATCGGGCTTTGATTGAGGCTACAGCCTTTGGTACAAAGAAGATTATATCAGCCTTTGAAAATAGCGGGGTCGAGATTGAAGAGCTCTATGCCTGCGGGGGCTTACCCTATAAAAACAAAATGTTGATGCAGATATATGCTGATGTTACCGGCAAACCAATCAAAATTGCCGCCTCAGAACAGACTCCTGCCCTCGGTTCAGCCATGCATGGAGCGGTGGCTGCCGGAAAGGACAGGGGAGGTTATCCCGATATTTTTTCCGCCAGTGAAAACATGGCGGGATTAAAGGAGGAAGAATATCTGCCAGCTGAAGAAGCCAGCTCTATCTATACTAAGCTCTATCAGGAATATGAAAGACTCCATGACTATTTTGGCAGAGGAGAAAATGATGTCATGAAGAGGCTGAAAAAAATCAAACGGCAGTATGAATAACTAATAATTGCCTGAAATAAGCTTCAAAATTATTTGCTTTAAAGATAATTTTCATTAATGCTCAACTTTTTGAAACCAGGCAGATAAACCTTTAATCTTGGCCTGCATAAGGAAGGGACTAAAATGGACCAGGACAGTTATCTACCCAAATACTTAAAAATCAAAAAGGATATCAAAGAGCTGATTAAAGAGCAAAAAATTAAGCCAGGAGAAAAAATCCCTTCAGAAAATGAATTAGCAAATAAGCATGATGTCAGCCGGCACACTGTTCGGAAAGCTTTAGATTTACTGCTTCAGGAAGGTTTGCTTTACAAAGAACAGGGTGTGGGCACCTTTTATGGAGGCAGGGCAGATAACAGCACCAAGATAGTGGGGTTTGTCAGTATCAGTGTTCATGATTATATTTTTTCCGATATCCTGAGCGGAATTGATGATGTCCTTCATGAAGCCGGTTACCAGCTTTTGCTGGGAAACTCTAAAGATAACATTGAGAGAGAAGCAGAGATTTTAAATAATATGATGGAGAGAGATATTGATGGACTTATCATTGAGCCGGCTAAAAGTTCCTATGAAGAAAACAATATTGATATTTTTTATAAAATTAGACAAAAGAACATCCCGGTTGTCATCATTGATAGTTCCTTTTCCGATGATAGCTTTTCCTATGTTGTGGTTGATGATGTTATAGGGGGAAAAACTGCAACATCCTATTTACTTGCCAGCGGTCACAGCAAAATTGCAATTATTTATAAAGATTCTCACCTTCCGGGCAGACAGCGGTTTTTGGGTTATAAAAAAGCCCTGGAAGAAGCCGGAAATTCTCTATTAACCGGGCTTATTAAGAGCTATCATTTTTCTGAACTGGAAACTCCCGACAAGTTTTCAGATGAAATAAAGAAGATTGTTGACAGTCTTCTATCGGGTGAACCCTCACCGACGGCAATATTCTGCTTTAATGATCAGGTGGCTGTTGAGGTTAAGGAATACTTAAACCTCAAAGGAAAATCAATCCCGGATGATATTTCTCTTATCGGCTATGATGACTCAAAACTGGTTAAATTAAATAATATCGGAATTACTTCAGTTTCACATCCCAAAAAACTGGCCGGAGAAAAAGCCGCTGAACTTATGCTAAAAAATTTGCAGGAAGATAATATCAGCACAGAAAAAATGGTTTTTGAACCCGAGCTCGTTAAACGGGATTCAGTAAAAAAATTGAACTAAAAATGCTCTTTACCAGTCAATTAACTGCTGAAAATAGACCATTATTTGCTGTAAATCCTGGCAATTACTGTACTGGCAATGGCAAACCAGCAGATAAAACCTTACAAAGAAATTAACAGTGCAAATAAACTGCAAATAATTGCCGAAATAATTAATATAATCTGCAATCGCAATCCAGAACCTGTATTAAAAAGTTCTATCATAGAAATTCCCTGACAATAATGAATGATTTCTGTACCAATAGACTCCCTGCAGGCAGGTGATTAAAATGAAACCAAGAGAGCGAGTAGAAGCAGCCCTTTCCCACCAAAAGCCTGATAGATGTCCTTTTTTTGTCAGCTTCACCCCGGAATTTGCCCGGCAGCTAAAAAAAGATTTAAATCTAATTGATGGCTCAGAAACTCATAACCCTCATGGAGGCGGCAATCTTTATCAGCTGGAAACAGCTCTGGGCCAGGACCTTCTTGTCACCTCGGTAGGCTGGGCCAACTCCTATTATCAGGAACCAGGGGATTATACCGATGAATGGGGGATAGGCTGGCACTCTATTAAGTATCAAACAGCTTGTGGACAGGGCAGATATACCGAGGTAGTTGATCACCCCTTAGCCGAGGATGAGGCAGTGGAAAGTTATCAAAGTCCTGACCCGGAAAGGCCT
>SLJX01000140.1 GCA_007134885.1 Halanaerobiaceae bacterium | reverse complement strand
TTATTTATTTTGTATTTATCTTTCCATAAAAAAATCCTGTTTAATGACAGCAGACTGCCATTAAACAGGGAATATCAAATGATAATAAATACAGTTATTGACTTTTAATCATGCAAAAAATCCAGAAAACCAGCAAAATTAAGTCTTTACTATTTATCAGCCAGACTGTCGAAATAACCTTGAATCAGAACAACCGGGGTCCCTTTATCACCACTTCCACTGACCAGATCACAGAGACTGCCAAGCAGGTCGGTCAGCTGCCGGGGGGTTGTTCCCTGGGCCTCCATTTTTCCCACCAGATCATTATCTTTGCCGGCTATTTCTTCCCGGGCTGCTTCCAGTAATTCTTCTCCTTGCAAATCCTTCAGTTTGTTGTCTGCCAGGTATTTAAGCTTAATCTCATTAGGAGTGCCGTCCAGCCCTGAAGTGTAGGCCGGAGAAACCACCGGATCAGCCAGCTCCCAGATCTGAGCCCTGGGGTCTTTATAGGCACCATCGCCATAGATCATAACCTCAATACTTCTTCCTGTCTCTTCTTTCAGCCTTGTCTGAATCCTTTCAACCAGCTCCTGACCCTGCCGGGGGAATAGCTTAAGTTTTTCCTCGGTGGCTTTATTGGAGCCCAGCAGACCGTAATCAGGGTTATAACCTGCACCCTTATCCCGGGTGCAGAGCTCATCGAGTGCAAGCAGTTTTCTGGCACCGGCCTGCTGCAAAATACTCCTGGTGGTATGACGGCTGTGAATATCTGCTACCAGAACATCACCGGTATAATCCAGTATTTTTTCAGGATTATTTGCCAGAAAAACCTCCAGATTTCCTCCCCCTATTTCCTGATAAAGATCCAGATAATTAATCCCGGTATAGGGATGTTTGAAGTCCGGAAAAATTTCCTGATATTTTTCCCGAGTTATTAGATCCTCATAGGGCTTTATTCCCGCTTCTCTCATTTTTTCCGGATCAAGAACCGGATTGCCAACTTCATCCCGGGGATAACTTAACTGCAGATAAATTTTACAGTCGCTGCGGGCAATACCCCGAAGAATCATAGCAAATCTGTTTCTGCTGAGAATCGGAAAAACAACGCCTATTTCCTTCTGAAAATTATCATTAATTTCTGCTGCAATATCATCAATAGTAATATAATTCCCCTGGGCCCGGGCCACCACTGATTCGGTAATTCCTACAACATCTCTATCCTGAAAACTAAAACCCCCCTGTCTGGCTGAATCCAGCAGGGAAGATACCACAATTTCTTCCAGGTTATCGCCTTCTTGAATAATTGGAGTTCTAATTCCTCTTGCCTGTGTGCCTAATCTTCTCATATCTCTCACCTCTAGAATATTATTCGCTATCAACTGGATAATGTCCTGCCTCAACTTCCGGCTTTTTAAAAACCTGCAGCCAAAAATTTTGAATCTACTTTTGCCCTGCTTGATTCTTCTTTTGTTCTACTAAATAGGGAAAAGAAAAAGCCTGCTCCAGCTGGTGGGCGGACTGAAATAATAAATTATCTTTGAAGTAATCGCCGATTAACTGTACTCCCACCGGGAGATTCTTTTCGGTTAAACCAGCCGGTAATGAAATCGCTGGTCTGCCGGTTAAATTGGCTGCTATGGTGAAGTCAGGACTGGTATATTCGCTGACAGGGTCATTTCTTACAAATATTTTTCGGGGAGGATAGGAAGTGGTAGGAGTTAGGATGAAGTCACAGGTCTCAAAGAGAGAATTAAATTTTTTTATAATTAATGTTCTGACTCGCAGGGCCTGATAATAATATTTTATTCTATCCATTACCAGACCTCCCAGGAGAATTCGGCGTTTTGTTTCTGAACCAAGCATACTACTGTTGGCTTCAGTCAGCCTGTTATTGATACCATCCTCTACAAAACAGATGCCGTTTAGTTCCTTCTCCATTCCTTTCAAACAGCCAAAAACCTCCGCATGAGCAATTATATAATAGGTGATTTTTACTGGATCAATCTCTGGAAGCTGGATTTCTCTGATATTCCCCCCAAGCTTCTTTATCTCTTCCTGAGCTGCTAAAACTATTTTTCTAATTTCCGGATCAATATTTCTGGTAAGATAATTCTGGGCGACTCCAAAGGTCATATCTGTAATATCCTGCTCAAGATCGCCAAAATAATTTGGTCTTTTCCCCCTCACCAGCCGGGGGTCATTTTTATCCACCTTAGAAATTATATCCATTAACAAAGCAGCATCCCTGACACTGTTGGTAATCGGACCGATCTGATCAAGGGAGGGAGCAAAGGCATTTAAACCACAGCGGGAAACCAGGCCATAGGTTGGTTTAAAACCCACCACCCCGCAGTGAGCCGCCGGGTGCCGGACCGAGCCGCCGGTATCTGAACCCAGGGCTGCCGGAACCAGACCTGCAGCCACTGCTGCCGCCGATCCTCCACTGGAACCACCGGGAATGTGTTCCGGATTCCAGGGATTTAAAGTCTGCAGGAATACATCATCACTATCCGGGGGTACCATACCAAACTCATCAAGATTGGTCTTGCCGGCAATAATTCCCCCTGAATTTATAATTGTCTGAACCACAAAGGCATTAAATCTATTATTTTTTTTAGATTTTAACCGGGAAGCACAGCTGGTGGGAAAATCTCTGGTGGCAATATTATCTTTAATTCCCACCGGTATCCCGGTGAGCAGATTCTTACTCCTTTTCTTTTTTTTCTCATTTTTCCAGACCTTTCCCGGCATATCCTCAGCATAAATAATAAAAGCTCTATACCTGGGGTTTAATAACTCTATCCTCCTCTGATAATGCTCTGCAATCTCCACCGGTTCTATTTTATTACTTTCCCGAGCCTCGATCAAATCAGTCAGTTTCATTTGAAAAATTTCCATCCAATTTTCCTCCTATGCTGAAAACTCAATCCTGCATAGAGCTTACTAATTGCCCAGACAGAAAAGTGCCACCCCCAAGCGGAGGTGGCAGCTTATACAGGCCATTTTCCTGAGCCTGTTAATTGTTGTTTTAAATTAAGCCTTCTTCTTCCAGAAATTCTGCTGCTGCTTCATCAGGTTCATATCCTTCGATATCAACCAGAGCATTTAGTCTCTGCATTGTTTCATCATTCAGCCGTTCAATTAAAGGCTGCAAAATCTCTTCAATTTCAGGATACATTTCCAAAGTTTCTGCTCTAATAACCGGAGCTGCATTGTAAACAGGATGGTAGTTCTGGTCATCTTCCAGAGTTACCAGGTCAAAGCCATCAATCCGGCCGTCAGTGGCAAAGCCCATACCCAGAGCTACATCGCCGTCACGCAGAGCTCCATAGGTGATGCCGGTATCCATAATCTGGGTACCTTCAAAGAAGAAATCGTAATGCTCTGTCAGACCGGGATAACCATCTTCCCGAACTGAATATTCATGATTGGTGGCAAATATCCACTGTCCCGGTTCAGGGGCCTGCACTCCTTCATTGATCGCTTCTGCCAGATCGCTCAGGGATTCTATCCTCAGTTCTTCAGCATCTTCTCTTCTCATCATAATGGTATAGGTGTTATTAAGAGGAGGCATAGTTGTATCATTCAGAGATTTTACACCGTAAAACTTTTTAAACTTTTCCCGGTCAATACCCAGCTTTGATATGCGAGTGTTCAAAAGCTTAACCTGGTCTGATGTAATTTTTTCTTCAGTCTTGTTCACAGGCTTTGTCTGCAATGATGAAACACCCTCATGATCTGCGTCCTTTGTGTCGTCAATCAAAAAAAGACCGTTTAAGGCGTATTTCCGGGCGTATGATGAAGCCGCACCCGTCACTTGAGCATGATCCATGCCCTTTTTGTCTTCTGACTCTCTTGCATATGCCGTTACTGTCAAATCCTCTTCTTTGTTTAAAAAGCGAGCCGTAGCTTTTACATAAACGCGACCACCGACCTCAACAATATCGTCTGAGAGAGTCAAAACACTTTCCCCAATCAACGGCTTTACGGCTTCAAGAATATCCTCACAGTTGCGATATTTGTATTTGCCAAAAGCATTGTACTGGTTTTTCGGGGCTTTCAATTTTGATTGTATTTCGGATAATTTACTCATGTCAACCCCTCACTTAATTTGCAGGTTTAATTTTTCAACTATTGATGCACCGGCTACAACAACGCCCGATTCAATAGCCTGTTTGATTGCCGTTTTGCTTGGTGTGATGACTACTTTGCAGTAATCTTCCGGCACTTTGCTTTCATCAATAATCTCAACAGACTTTGATTTTCTCCATGATATTGCGGCATCGGGAAAACTGCACTTGACACCTTCTGTACAGCATGATTGAAGATACTTCTTCATCCACTCCGCGCGGTTTGATGCAGATTTTGCGCGTGCTGTCAACTTCTTTGCTTCTGCATTGATTGCGTCTGCTTCTGCCTGTTGGTTTTTGTAATACAGCAGGCAATTGTGGATTTTTTCCTCATAGTTTGACTCGACAGAATCAAGAGACAATGCCAGATCATCAGGGATTACGCCCTCGTTTTCTTCTGCACAATCAAACGCGGCTTGCAAAAGGTTTTCATACTCTGCCTTGATTTCATACAGTTTCACTA
>SLJX01000131.1 GCA_007134885.1 Halanaerobiaceae bacterium | reverse complement strand
TGGCCTATTTTCAAGATTAAAAAACCAAAAACTTCTTCCAGGGAGGTAAAAAAATGAAACTGCTGGTAGCCGTAATTGAAGACACAACCAGAATAGACACAATTCTAGATCTCTTTTATGAAAATGGCATTCCCGGAGCTACAGTGATTAACAGCCGGGGGATGGGCCATGTCATTGCCGACCATTATTCCATCTTTGCCAGATTCAGCGACCTCACCGGCTCCTCCAAAGGTTCCGATGTCCACAACAATACCATTTTCACCGTAATAAAAACCGACGAAACTCTCCAGCTGGCCATCGAACTCATCGAAGAGGTCGTGGGTGATCTCAACCAGCCCGACACCGGCCTGATCTTTACCCTGCCAGTCCTGGATGTGAAGGGCTTCAATACCCCCCTGACTCAATCCCAGTAATTTCTGGGATTTAAACAGAGGAAAACCCAGAGCTATCAATAATATATATAATAACTATACTTTGTCTTGAAAAATAGCAGGTAAATTTTTCATGTATAGTTGTGCCCCAGAGGGGCATGACGGTTTGTCTTGAAAATACACAACAATATTTTTATCTGTTTTTGTGCCCTGGAAGGGGATGAGTGCTTATCTTGAAAATATGATGCTTTATGATGCTTTATTTTCATCTCTTGTTCTGCCCCTTTAATGGGTATGCAGGTTTACTTCAACTATACTTTTACTGTCAGGGGCTGATAGAATTGGATTCCCTATTAATGCTGGGAATTATCTTGATCACAGGTTATCTGGGCGGTGAGCTGGCCAAAAAGTTTAATCTGCCCTCCTTAACCGGTTATATCATCACGGGTTTAATTCTGGGACCTTCCCTGCTGGATGTAATCAGTTCACCCCTGCTGCAGACATTGCAGCCCATCAATGATTTCGCTCTGGGTTTAATCGGACTCTCCATCGGCGGGGAATTAAAATATCGCTTTCTCCAGAAAAACTGGGAAAAATTCAACCTGATCTTTCTGGGGGAAAGCCTGCTCTCCTTTTTCCTGGTATTTCTCTTGATCTATTTTGTTTCAGGAAGCTTGCCTCTGGCTTTAATGCTGGGAATACTTTCACTGGCGACCACCCCCACCAGCATTCTGGGAGTTATTAAGGAAAGAGATACCCGGGGAGAATTCCCCCGGATTCTAATGTCAATTGGAGCCCTGGATAACTTTTTTTGCGTCCTGGGTTTTTCAATTATTACTACCAAATTAAATATATTTTATTACGAAGAAGTCTCAACTGCAGATTTTCTGGGTTACCTGGGCCGGGAAGTGCTTCTGGGGATAATCCTGGGATTATTTCTCGGATCCTGCACAATTTTAGTTATAGAAAGGATCGAAGAAAAAAGGAAAATCCAGGTCCTGCTGATTACAATTATCCTTTTTGCCATCGGAATGCCCCGGCAGTTTGACATTTCCTTTCTTATAGTAACTCTCCTGATTGGGGCCCTGGTTGTGAATTTAACTGTCGATTACCGTAAATTCTACCAGACCCTTCAAGCAATTGACACCCCGATACTGATAATCTTTTTAACCATGGCCGGGGCAAGGTTTCAGCTTGATATCTTACCTGCAGTTTCAATTCTGGCCGCTATCTATATCACCGCCCGGCTCACCGGGAAAATTATCGGGGCCAGGCTCGGTATGCTTAGCTGCCTCCTGTTACCTTCCGGCTGTCAGAAAATCTCTCCCCTGCACAGTAAGTACGTAGGAATGGCCCTTACTCCCCAGGCCGGGGTAGCAATCGGCCTTGCCATTCTGGCCGAACAGAAACTCCCCCTTCAGGAGGGCGTAATCTCAACCCTGATTCTCGGTTCGATAATATTTTTCGAACTGGTCGGACCGCTGCTGGTAAACCGGGCTCTGGTAAAAACAGGCTCCATCAAAAGCAGAAACAGCATACCATCCACAAATGCAAACTCAGACAAAGACGTAACCACAGACAAAGACGCAAAAACATCCTGAAAACTTATCTTCTCAAGAAAAAAATCCTTCAAGAAAAATATTAAGAATAACATCCTTAAGAAAAATACCTTGCAAAGAAACTACCTCAAAGAAAAATTAATAAAAATACCCTAAATAAATATCCTCAATAAAAATATATCCTGATAAATATATTCTTAAGAAATTAACCCAAAAGAGAAAAAACCCATAAACAAAAGAGAAAAAACCCATAAAACTTCAAGCAAAACTTTGAAATATTTACTTTCAAGACATTTGTCTGGTGCTACATTCAGGACATTTGTCCGATGCTAGGACGGTTTGTTCTTAGGTTTTGACCTAATAAGATTATAAATAATTATTAAATAATCCCCGGAACAATCCCCAAAAACCGGATTAAATAAAAAAGTCTAGTCACCTCTGCAAAACCCGGACAGTAAGGTAATAGTAAATGTCTGAAAAATCGGTATTACATTAGGAGGAATGCAAAATGAAACTTCTGGTAGCCGTAATTGAAGATACATCTAAAATAGAAACCATTATGGATCTCTTTTATGAAAATGATATTGGCGGGGCCACCATAATAAACAGCCGGGGAATGGGCCATCTTATTGCTCACCATTACTCCATCTTCTCCAGATTCGGCGATCTCACCGGGTCCGACAGCGATGGCTCCGATATCTACAACAACACCATTTTCACCGTAATCAAAAATGACGAAACCCTCCAGCTGGCCATCAAACTCATCGAAGAAGTGGTGGGTGATCTCAATCAGCCCGACACCGGCCTGATTTTCACCCTGCCCGTCCTCGACGCCAAAGGCTTCGATACCCCCCTGGAATAAATGGTCGGTACCGCTGGCGTAAATGGTCGGTACCGCTGGCGTAAATGGTCGGTACCGCTGGCGTAAATGGTCGGTACCGGGTTCCCCGACATTTTCCATTGAAATAACTGTTTTTTCGCTATCATTTATCCTGATAATTTCTCCCTATCCAGTAATTTTATGCGGACCAAACATAAAGCGCCACCATATATCTAATCACCATATATCTAAATAGAGGATACTTAAATATAGAATACTAAATAGAGAACCATCAATCCCTAAATAGAGAACCATCAATCCCTAAATAGCAAACCATCTTCCAGGATAATAACCCCATCATCACCTAAAGAGAACCAAGAAACTCTCGATTCATGTAAGCTGAAAGTTCTGCTAACTCAAATTACTGTTAGCTAATAATCCTGTACACTGATCGGTTCTTCTCCCCCTGTCTTATATTCCCTGCTCTCAGCCAAATAATTATAATCCCAATATTAATAATTTTTCTCTACCAGTTTATATCACCGCTGTCAGCTAAAGTCAGCAGCAGCAAACATCACTCAGCCAGTTTTAACGCAATCTGAATCTTTCTCAAATCTAACCTTAATATTATTCCGGTATTATTATCTCTAACTATGCTGCTTTCTGCTATCTCCCAGGCTGCTATCTCTCAGGTTGCTATCTCTCAGGCTGCATTCTACCAGATTGCTATCTGCCAGACCACATTCTACCAGACTACTATCTTCCAGGCCAATATCTCCCAGGCTGATATCCTTTAACCCACCCGCAGCTGTGGGATCGAGCAGCAGACTGAAAAACTCAGTCAGAATCGTTAACTTCCTGAACCCTACTTTCCCCGTAAAATTTTAGCAAAATGATCCGGCAGCCCGCTGGCTTCAATCTCCCGGGCAGTTTTTTCCTGATCATATTTCACCGTCCTAATCTCAAGCGAAATCTCCCGATCCGCTTGAGGACCTTCCCTGATTCGCCCGACCCTGACCAGAGCATAACTAACTGCCGGACTGTAGTGTTCTTCTCCGGAGCCAAAAGGCTTAGGCTTGCCTGCTGTCCCGTCATTGATAATGATACCGCTTTCCAGAAATCTCACATAGGGCAGATGGGTATGTCCGCAGACCAGCACCTCAAAATCCTCACCCTGGAAGAACCTGTTCAAGCTTTTCGCCGGGCGATCAATATAGAGATATTCATTAATCCTCCGGGGACTCCCGTGCACCAGCTTAAAACGATAGCCTCCGGCCTCAATCTCCCGGGTTTCTGTCAGCTCCGCCAGAAATTTCCTGTTCTCCCGGGTAACCTCCTGCTTGGTCCACTGCAGTGAGAGATCACCCAGCCTGGCCTCCTCAGGGTCGGGATAGGCACAACCGCAATCATCCCGATTATTGCCCACTCCGTCATCATAGTTGCCCATAATAGTCGGGATCTCCCGCTCCCTGATCAGCTCAATCACTTCATTGGGACGGGGTCCATAACCCACCAGATCCCCCAGGCAGTAGACTCTGTCAGCTTCAGCCCCGGCAATATCATTTAAAACCGCCTGCAGGGCCAGCAAGTTTCCGTGAATATCAGAAATAAACGCCAGTTTTCCTCTGCTGCTCACTATTGGAACAACCTCCTTCCAGCCTTATTCTGCCATTCATTTTTTCATAGCAAAAGCATTCAACTACAAATTTAATTAAAAATTTCCTTCATTTATCAGAAATTATAGCTTCAGCCGTAACTATAATCATAATTTTGACCATAATTTTTAACTTATTTTTTACATAACTTCAATCATTACTTTGATCATTACTT